>CAZDYT010000139.1:0-8593 GCA_964509395.1 uncultured bacterium | reverse complement strand
GGAGGGGGACTTCGGCCCCCTCCGACGGCCCTCCGGGCAGAGCCCGGGGGGCCTGCCTCCCCCTAGAGGAAGAGTCCTTGCGCCGGCCCGCCACCTGGCGTTCCGTGAGCTCCTCGACGCGCACCGCCGTGGCATACGGGACTTCCTGCCGGGTCAGGAGAAAGAGCTTCTCGCGGATCGTTTCCGCTACGAAAAAGGTTTCGGGCTGGTCGGTGAGCTGATCCGGCGGGTAGAAGGCGGGACCCGGCGCAAGAAGCCCCAGGATCGCCGCCTCCAGCCGATCGACCCCCGTCCCGTCCGCCGCGGAGATGGGGATGAGCTCGCGGAACGGGTGCCGCGCCGCATAGGCCTCCAGGAGGGGGAGGAGCTGCCGCTTGTCCGGAACCACGTCCACCTTGTTGAGGGCCAGGAGCACGGGCGCCTTGACCTTCTGGAGCGGCGCCAGCGCCGTCTCGTCGAGGGCGGCCGGATCCTCCGTCGCCTCCGCTACGAACACGACCCCGTCCACCTCCTCGAGGGCCTGCAGCGCGGTCGCCGCCATGAACTGCCCGAGCTTGCCGCGGGGCGGGTGGAGGCCCGGCGTGTCCACGTAGACGATCTGGGCGTCGGGCAGGGTCCGAATCCCGGTGATCCGGTTCCGCGTCGTCTGGGGCTTGGGGGAGACGATGGCGATCTTGTGACCGAGCAGGCGGTTCAGGAGTGTGGACTTCCCCACGTTGGGCCGGCCGACGATGGAGATGAAGCCCGACTTGTGGTCAGGTGACGACGTGGAGGGTTGCGGCGGGACGCTCATAGAGCCGGCCGAGCAGGGCCATCTCGCGGGCGTGCATCAAGCGAGCCTCGAGCGGATCCCGATCGTCGTAGCCGACGAGGTGCAGGCACGCGTGGCAGCAGAGGAGGTCCAACTCCTCCCGGAGCGAGTGGCCGAGGGCGCGGGCTTGCCGGTGCGCGGTCTCCACCGAGATGACCGCCTCGCCCAGGACGGCCACCGGGCCCTTCGGGTCCGGTGCCGGACCGGCCAACGGGAACGCCAGCACGTCCGTCCGGCGCCGGACGCCGCGATAGCGCGCGTTCAGCGCCCGGATCACGCGATCGTCCACGAGCGTGACGCTCAGCTCGTGGTCCCACGCGCCGAGGGCCGCGAGCGCGGCGCCCACGGTGCGCCGAATGCGCCGGAGATCGACGGGGATCCGCTGGCGGTTCGTGACGGCGATCACGGCGCGATCCTTTGCGAGCCCCGTCCGCGCTTCAGTCGAAGCGGTCCGAGCGCCCACCCGGCCCACGCAATCCCTCCTGGGGGGAGGCTCCGGAAGGGGGATGAAGTCCCCTTCCGAGTGGATCTCGCGACCGCTGCCCCCACTCGTCGTAGGCCTTGATGATCTCGGAGACCAGCTCGTGCCGGACGACGTCTTTCTCGGTGAAGTAGACGAAGACGATCCCCGCCACGTCCTTGAGGACCGCCTGGATCTCGATGAGCCCCGAGGCGCGGGTCGACGGGAGGTCCACCTGGGTGATGTCCCCCGTGATGACCATGCGGGAGCTGAAGCCGAGGCGCGTGAGGAACATTTTCATCTGCTCGGAGGTCGTGTTCTGGGCCTCGTCGAGCACGATGAACGCGTCGTTCAGCGTGCGCCCGCGCATGTACGCGAGCGGGGCGATCTCGATGGCGCCGCGCTCGGTCAGGGTCGCGACCTTGTCGGCCTCCATCATGTCGTAGAGCGAGTCGTAGAGCGGCCGGAGGTAGGGGTGCATTTTTTTGTACATGTCGCCCGGCAGGAAGGCGAGCCGCTCGCCGGCCTCCACGGCCGGGCGCGTCAGGATGATCCGGGAGACCTCCCGCCGCGTCATCGCGGAAACGGCCATGGCCATGGCCAGGTACGACTTCCCGGTCCCTGCCGGGCCGATCCCGATGACGATGTCGCGGGAGCGGATCGCGTCCACGTAGCGCTTCTGGGTCGGCGTCTTCGGCGTGATCTGCTTCTTCCGGGAGGGCACCGGGATCGCGTCGAGGAAGAGACTCCGGAGATCGGCTCCCTCGTCGTCGTTGAGCACCCGGAGGGCGGCGCGAACGTCCGTCGGCTGGACGGGGAGCCCCGCCTCCACGCGGGCCTGGAGCTCCTCGAGGATGCGGGCGCCGCGCGCGACCTGGCGCTCCCCCCCCCGGAGCGTGATCTCGACGCCGCGGGCGACGATCCGCAGGTCCAGCTGGGACTCCAGCAGTCGGAGATTCTCGTCGTTCCGGCCCAGCAGGGGGAAGAGGTCGGCTTCGGACGCGAGTGTGATGCGGCGGGTGGTCGGCTCAGGCACGCGGCAGCTTCAAGGCCTCCATGCCTTGCCAGTACCACAGAGCCCCGGAGGTGTCAATTTCTCCCTACGGGGCCGCCTCGGCCCCCGGCTCGGGCCGGATGGCGAGCCCCAGCTCCGCGAGCTGGGTGGAGCTGACGGGCGTGGGGGCGTCGGTGAGAGGGCAGGTGCCCTTCTGTGTCTTCGGGAACGCGATGACCTCGCGGATGGAGTCCACCCCGGCCAGGATGGCCACGATCCGGTCGAGGCCGAAGGCGATCCCGCCCATCGGGGGCGCCCCGTACTCGAGCGCGTCCAGGAGAAACCCGAACTTCGCCCGGGCCTCTGCCTCCCCGATGCCCAGCAGCTCGAAGACCCGCTGCTGGAGCGCCCGCGAGTGGATCCGGATCGACCCGCCGCCGATCTCCTGCCCGTTGAGGACCAAGTCGTAGGCCTTCGCGCGCGCTCGCGCCGGATCCGGGAGCCCCTCCGCGGCGTCCTCGTCCCGCGGCGCCGTGAACGGGTGGTGCATGGCGTCCCAGCGTTTCTCCTCCTCATTCCACTCGAAGAGCGGGAAGTCGACGACCCAGGCCAGCTTGAACGTGTCCGGGGGGATCAGGCCGAGGCGCTGGGCCAGGCCCTGGCGGAGCCGCCCCAGCACGGTGGCCGGCAGGGGCATCGCGTCGGCGACGAGGAGGATGAGGTCGCCGGGTCCGGCGCCGCAACGCTCGAGGAGCGCCGGGCGCACGGGCTCGAGATGGCGGGCCACGGGCGACTGGAGCGAGCCGTCCCCGACCTTGACCCAGACGAGCCCTTGGGCGCCGAACCCCTTGGCCTCGGCGACGAGGTCGTCGAGGTCCTGGCGCGAGAAGCTCCCGCCCGGAACGGTCAGGGCCTTCACCGCCCCCCCTTGGGCGACCGCCCGGGCGAAGAGCTGGAAGGCCCCGTCCCGGAAGAGGTCCGCGCAGTCGGCCAGCTCGAGCCCGAACCGGAGGTCGGGCTTGTCCGAGCCGTAGCGGCCGATCGCCTCGTCCCAGGTGAGCCGCGGGAACGGCCGCGGCACCGTGATCCCCTTGACGCGCTGGAAGATCTCCGCCATCAGGCCTTCCATGATCGGCAGGAAGTCGTCCCGGTCGAGGAAGGAGGTCTCGATGTCGATCTGCGTGAACTCGGGCTGCCGGTCGGCGCGGAGATCCTCGTCGCGGAAGCACCGGACGATCTGAAAGTAGCGCTCGAGCCCCGCCACCATCAGGATCTGCTTGAAGAGCTGCGGCGACTGCGGCAGCGCGTAGAAGCCGCCCCGGGAGAGACGGCTCGGGACGAGGAAATCCCGGGCCCCCTCGGGGGTCGAGCGCGTGAGGGCCGGCGTCTCGACCTCGACGAAGCCCTCCCGGTGGAGGTAGTCCCGCACCGCCTGGGAGACCTGGTCGCGGAGGACCAGGTGCCGCAGCATCGACGGCCGGCGGAGATCGAGGTACCGGTACCGGAGCCGGAGCGCCTCCACCGCCTCCTGGCTCTCGTCGAGCGGGAAGGGGAGCGGCTTCGACTCGTTGAGGATCCGGACGGCCTGCACCAGGACCTCGACCTCGCCGGTCGGGAGGTTCGGGTTGACGGTGCCCGGCGGTCGGCGCTGGACCGTGCCCTCAACGGCCAGGACGAACTCGGCCCGGATGCGACCGGCGGTCTCGTGGGCCCGCGCGTCCGTGGCGGGGTTGAAGACGAGCTGGCTCACGCCCTCGCGGTCCCGCAGATCCACGAAGATGAGCCCGCCGTGGTCCCGGCGGCGGAACGCCCAGCCCATCAGGGTCACGGCCCGGCCGGCATCCGCCCCGCGCAGCGCGCCGCAGGAGTGGGTCCGCCGCCACCCGCCCAGCGTGTCGGTCATCCCTCGTCCCCGGTCTCGAAGCGGCGCTCGTCCTCATCGAACCAGTGCACTGGGCTCTCCGACCCGTCGAACCAGACGTATCCGTCGAACCCTTGGGCCGCCAGCGCCGCCAGCTGCGCCCCCCGGCGCTTGGCGCGGATCTCCAGGGACACCGCGAGCCCCTTCGACCTGAGCTCTCGCGCCTTCTCCAGCACCGGCCTCAGGTCGGGCGCCGCTTCGTCGAAGATCATCGCGACCCGCTCCCGGCGGCGACCCCGCCCGCCGGCGCGCTCCGTCAAGATGGAGACGACCCGCTCGAACCCGATGGAGAACCCCGTCGCCGGCACGTCCTGGCCGAGGATTTTCCCGATCAGCTCGTCGTAGCGCCCGCCTCCGGCGATCGAGGACGGAAAGCGCGACGAGGCGATCTCGAAGATCGGCCCCGTGTAGTAGGACATTCCGCGCACGAGCGCCGGATCGAAAGCGATGCCGAACCGTCCAGCCGCCTCGCCGCGTACCGTCCCGATGATACGTGCCAACGCTTCGAAGGCGCCGTCATCGCGTTCGTGCTCCAAGCGCTTCCGCATCCACTCGAGGCCGCGATCCGGGTCGGATTCGACGGACAGGAGATCCATCAGGTGTGCGATCGCCTCGGCCGGATGACCCGCTTGCGACAGCTCCTCGAGCACTTTGGCCTTGCCAACCTTGTCCAGCTTATCTACCGCAATGAGGATGCTGTCGTAGCGGGCGGGATCGAACCCGCACCGTTCCGCCACCACGTTGAGAATCCGCCGGTCGTTGATCCGGACGGTCAGCTCTTCGAGCCCCAGCGCGGCCAGCGCCTCGGTCGTGGCGAGGATGAGCTCGATCTCGGCGATGGACGACTCGACGCCCAGGATGTCGATGTCGCACTGGGTGAACTGCCGGTACCGCCCCTTCTGCGGCCGCTCGGCGCGCCAGACCGGTCCGACCTGCACCGCCTTCAGGGGCTTCGGCAGCCGCGCGTGGTTGTGCGCGTAGTAGCGGGCCAGCGGGACGGTCAGATCGAACCGCAGGCCGAGATCGACCAGGTCGGCCTCGCTCACCGCCCCCGCGAGATCCAGTTTTTCCCCCCGCTTGAGGACTTTGAAGATGAGCTTCTCGTTCTCGCCGCCCTCGCCGCGGGTCAACAGCTGGATGCTCTCGAGCGCCGGCGTCTCGATACGCCTGAACCCGTACCGCCGGTAAACGGCCAGAATGGTCTGCCCCGTCGCATCGCGCAACTCGGCCTCATCGGGCAAGATGTCCCGCATCCCGCGCGGCGGCTCCGTGCTGATCTTCGCCCGCTTCTTGCGTCCGGTCTCGGACATGCGAGCTACTTGTCCTCTAGGTACTGCGCCGCCAGCCGGACGTAGTTGCGGGCCGGCCGGCGGATCAGCTCGAGCTCCTCGTCCGTCACGGCCCGCTTGGGTCGCGCCGGGACGCCCATCATCAGCGTTCGCCGGGGAATGCGCGTGCCGGGGGAGACGACCGACCCCGCGGCGACGATGGACTCCTCCTCCATGACCACGCCGTTCAGCACGACCGCCGCGATGCCTATCAGGCAATGGGACGCGATCCGGGCCCCGTGCAGCCGCACCGCGTGCCCCAGCGTGACGTGGTCGGCGATCTCGACGGGATACCCCTCCCGGTCCACGTGGATCACCGTGCCGTCCTGGATGTTGGTGTGGCGCCCGATCCGGATGTAGTTCACGTCGCCACGGATGACTGTCTGAAACCAGACGCTCGAGTGCTCCCCGATCTCCACGTCTCCGATGACCTCCGCCGTCTCGGCGATGAACGTGGTCTCGTGAACCTTGGGCATCTTCCCCTGGAAGGCTCGGATCATGGCTCCTCCCACTCCGAGCGGGATCCCGTCATGGCGTCGAACGCTCGCAAAATGGTAACAGGCGGCGCGGAAGGCCGCAATTGAAAAGGCCGAACGCGCTCGGCGCCTTGACAGTCGTGCGACGCCGGTGCTATACAGGGTAGGGAGCCCGGCCACGGGCCCCAAGGGAGTATCTGGCTTCCTTTTTCTGTTGGGAGGCCCCGTGCCGACCTACGAGTACGAGTGCGAGCAGTGCGGGCGGACGTACGACGTCTGGCAGCGGATCTCGGCACCGCCCCTGACGCACTGCCAGTACTGCAAGGGGCCCGTCCACCGGCTGCTGGCCCCGGCCCCGTTCATCCTGAAGGGCGGCGGCTGGCACGTCACCGACTACCCCTCCGAGTCGCGGAAGAAGGCGATGGAGGCCGAGAAGAAGGCCCCCGAGACGGCCGGGAGCGCGAAGTCTTCGGAGGGCGCGACGAGCCCGACGGGGAAGTCGGAGTCGCCCTCGACGAAGTCGGAGTCGCCCTCGACGTCGACCTCGGAGGGCTCGTCCCCGACGACACGCTGACGGGCGCGCCCGGGCCGACCCGAAGCCGCTCGCGCGCGCTCCCCTCCCGGACAAACACCTCGAGGCGCCCCGAGCTGTCGATGACCGCGCCCAGCGCCCCCGCCGGCCGCTCGCCGTAGGTCCTGCTCACGCCCTCGATCCGGACCCCACCGATCTCGACCACGCACGCGGGCGGCGCGGCAGGGAGATCGGCCTCCGCCAGATTGGTCAGCAGGTTCCCGAACCGGTCGGCAAGCAGGATCTGACCGGCCACGCGCCGCCCCACGCGGCGCGCTCGCGGCCAACTCAGGCGCGCCAGGCGGCGCACGACCGGACCGAAGTGCTGGAGCGGGACCCCCAGCGAGCAGCGCGCCGCGACCGGGGCGAAGATGTCGCGCGCGTGGAAGGTGCGGCTCGTGGGCGCCCGGTGGTACGCGGGGTTCGTCAGGGCTACCGCGACGACGCCCGGGGACCCGAGGAGAAAGCCGAGCAGTCCGTTGTCGGGCCCCACGAAGTAGTGGCCGTCCGCCACGAGCGCCACGGGCCGCCGGGCGCCGCCGACTCCGGGATCGACGACCGCGAGGTGAACCGTGCCCCGCGGGAAGAACCGATAGGCCGCCTCGAGGGCGAGCGCGCCCCGCAGGATGTCCTGCGGCGGAACGGCGTGGGTCAGGTCGACGAGCCGCGCCGCCGGGTTGATGCCGAGGATCACGCCCTTCACGGTCCCGACGTAGGGGTCGGCGAGGCCAAAGTCGGTGAGGAGCGTGATGATCCCGCTGGGCCGGGGGAACGGGCGCCGGACGGGCCCCGTCACCGGTCGCGGTGGATCACATAGTCGGCGATCAGGCTCAAGACCTCGCGCTCCTCGCAGGGCGAGAATCGCGCGAGCTGCGCGGTGGCCTCGGCAGCGTACGCCGCGGCCCGCCCGACCGCGTAGCCGACGCCGTCGTACATTTTCACGAGCCGATGGACCTCCGCCACGTCCCGCTCCGCGGGGACTCGCTCGCGCTGCGCGGAGCCGGGCCGCCCCAGGGCCTGCAGGATCCGCGCGCGCTCCTCCACGGTGGCGCGCTCGAGCATGGCGATGAGGGGAAGCGTGCACTTCCCCTCCCGGAGGTCGGCGCCGATCGCCTTCCCGAGGCGCGCCTCGTCGGCGTCGAAGTCCAGCGAGTCGTCGATGATCTGAAAGGCGATCCCCAGGCGCTCACCGTAGGCCCCCAGCGCGCCGACCGCGCCCGCGTCCAGGTGGGCGACGATCCCGCCGATGCGGCAGCAGGCGGACATGAAGGTCGCCGTCTTCTGACGGATGATGCGCAGGTAGTCAGTCTCGCTGAGCTCACCGTCGCGCTTGCGCTCGAGCTGGAGCACCTCCGCTTCCGTCATCGAGACCATGGCGGTCGCGAGTGCGTCCATGACCGCGAGGTCCCCGTCGGCCACCAGAAGCGCCATGCACCGGGAGTAGAGATGATCGCCCACCAGGACCGCCGCGTCGTCGCCCCAGCGCGCGTTCGCCGCGGTCCGGCCGCGGCGGAGCGGGGCCTGATCCACGACGTCGTCGTGAATCAGGGTCGCCGTATGGAGCAGCTCGACGACGCAGCCGAGCCGCGCCGCCCGGACCCCGAGCCCGCCCCCCAGCCGCGCGCAGAGAAGCACCAGAATGGGCCGCAGGCGCTTGCCCCCGGCGAGGGCGACGTACTCGCCGAGGTCGCGGATCAACGGCACGGGGGATGCCCGGAGCTCCCCGCCGATCTCCGCCTCGCACGCGCGCAGGTCCTCGCCGATGAGCCGGCCGAGGCGCTCCCGCAGCGTGGCCTCCAGGGAGAGACTCACGCCAGGCCTGATGGGCAGGGTGTCAGCGAGGCGATCACGACCCGGCGAGCGTCTCAGCGCCCCGGCGGGAGCCAGAGCGACTGGCCGCGCAGGATGAATTCCCCGTCCCGATCGGGCCTGACGATCCGATCCTTCCATCCCAGGACCACATCCGGCGCGGCCCGGGCGCGCGCCGCGGCGAGCGCGACCCGGATGAACACCCGGTCTCCCTCCCGCCATT
>CAZDYT010000138.1:0-8617 GCA_964509395.1 uncultured bacterium | reverse complement strand
CGGACCATGGAGGCGGCGGACGTGTTTCGGGCCGCGCAGGGGCTGAGCCCGGCGCCGAACCGCGGGCCAGAGGCCGACGTCGTCCACACCGGGCAGACACGAGGGCATCACCGTCAGGTAGACGCCCGGCGCGAGCTCGGTCGTGGCCGAGGGCATACGACTGGACCCGGCGCCCGTCGGCGCCTTGACGGTCTCAAGGCCCAGCGAGTTTGACAGCTCCGGGAGGCGGGCGGTCTCAAGGCCCAGGGCCCGCGCCCGGATCGACAGGACGAGCGAGGGCACCGGCGACTCGGGAGTTGCGCTCGGCGCTGGAGCCGTGTCGCTGCCGGCGTGGGCCACTCCACCGAGCATCGTGACACCGAGGATCGCCGCCCCAACGAGCCGCCCGACTTGCACGCGTCCACCTTACGACCCTCGGGCCGGGGTGTCAAGCGCGCGGGAGATCCGGCGCTGCCCCGTGGGACGGCACGCGTCACCGGGATGGAGGCTTCCCTCGGTCCACCTGACGGCGGAGCGACTCCACGAGGCCTCGGGCCTGCGGATCGTCGGGGGCCAGCACGACCAGTTTTTCCGCGTACCCGAGCGCCGCCTTCGCGTTCCCACGCTCTGCGAGGAAGGTCGCGAGCGCCATCAGCACCTCGCGGTCTGCGGGCCGCCGCCGGTGGGCCTCCGCGAGGACCCGGATGGCGCGCGCCGCGTCGCCCGTCGACTGGAGCGCCACGGCGTAGACGTAGCTGAACCGGACCGAGTCCGGCTGCGCAGCCGCCGCTCGCCGCAGGAGATCCACCGCCTCCGCGCGCCGACCCTGCCGCACGCGGAGGAGCCCGAGCGCGTGGAGCGCCTCCGCACTGTCGGGCGCAACCCGGAGCGCTTGCTCGAGGAACCGCTCCCCGTCGGCGGCGCGCCCCTGGGCCCGGAAGAGATCGGCCAGCCTCACCATCGCCGGAATGAAGCGCGGAGCGAGCCAGAGGGCCGTGCGCAGCTCGGATTCCGCGTCGGCCGGGCGGCCGAGCCGCGCATAGAGGGTCGCGAGGTTCACGTGGGATTCCGGGCGATCGGCGTTGACCAGTTCCGACTGGACCAGCTCGGCCAGCGCCCGCTCGAGATCCGCCTGCTGACCCTCCGCAAGGGCCTGGGGGGGCGTGCCCGCCAGTGCGCGGGCGGCGGCGAGACGCACAGCCCGTATCGGGTCGCCGAGGAGCGGCGCCGCCTGGGCGACCCGCTGATCGGGTGGGATCCCGACGACGGCGCCGAGCGCCGCCATCCGGACCAGGGGATCGGTATCCTTGAGCCCGGCCTCGACGGCAGGGATCGACACCCCCGTGAGGAACTCGGGAAGGAGCTCGAGCGCGGTCGCGCGGGCGATGCCGGACTCGTCGTGGTCGGTCGCCAGGGCCACGAGCATCTTCTCCGCCGCCGGCAGCCCCCGGCGCCCGGCGTCGAGGGCCAGCCCGAAGTGAGGCGTCGTCACCCGGTCGGGGCCGTACCAGGCCACGACCTGCTCCGCCGCCCACTTCGCGGGACGGTCATGGTGGCACCCCGTGCAGGCGTTCGGCGTTCCGATCGCGACCGAGAGGTCCGGGCGCGGCACGCGGAAGCTGTGGTCCCGGCGCGGGTCCACCGCCATGTACGTCCGCGCCGCCATGTGGCAGCTCATGCAGCGCGTCGCTTCCGACTCAGCCTCGTGGTGATGATGCGCAGGCGTGTCGAACTTCTCGCGCAGATGGCATTGAGCGCACAGAACGTTGCCGGGTGCCCTCGGCTTCGAGCTGTGCGGCTCGTGGCAGTCGGAGCAGGTCACCCCCGCCCGGAACATCCGGCTCTGGAGAAAGGAGCCGTACTCGTAGACCTCACCGAGGATCTGGCCGTCGGCCCGGTAGAGGCCCGCCTCGAGGAGCGCGGGCACGTGCGTGTCCAGAAACGGCCGCCCGTACGGATAGGGATCCACGATCGCCCGCCGGCGCGCGTGACAGCGGCCGCACATGTCGACTTCGGCCGTCGTGCGGGGCGCGCCGGTCCACTCCGCGAGACCGCGCCGCGCATCTGTGACGACCCAGCTCCCGCCGCCGCGCCCGAGGCGCACGACCAGCCCCATCGAGTCGGCCGATCCCTTCGGCGCGCCATAACCCCGAGCCTCCGCCCACGCCACGTGGGCGGAGCCGGGTCCATGGCACGCCTCGCAGGAGACGGTCATCTCCGCCCAGGTGGTTGCGTAACGGTTCTTCGCCGGCTCGTAGTTCTTGTGGAGGTCGGTCGAGTGGCATTCCGCGCACTGGAAGTTCCAGGTCTGCTCCCGCCCGGTCCAGTGGAGCGGATCCGTCGGGGTGAGCGTCTCGCCCGCGTAGAGATGGACCCAGCGCTGCCCGCCCCGGGACGTCGACCGCGTGTCCCACGCGATCCCCAACGCCTGGAGGCGCCCGTCGGGGAACGGGACGAGATACTGCTGCAGCGGGCGGAACCCGAACGTATAAGCGATCTCAAAGTCGCCCGGCTTCCCGTCAGGGCCCTCGGTGTGGACGAAGAACCTGCGGTCCCGCCGGAAGAAGGTGGACGTGACCCCGCGGTGCGTGAACCGGGCGTTGCCGAAGTCGCCGAGGACCGTCTGGTCGTTCGCGACCTGCATCGCTCGGGCGTGGTCGGACTCCCGGAAGGCCTCGGTCTCCTTCGGGTGGCAACCGGCACAGCTCCCGCTCCCCACGAAGGCCGGCGGCGCCGCGCGCGTCGGGGTCCTGCCGGACACGGGTTGCTCGGCACGCTGGCAGCCGAGCGCGGCAGCCAGGAGAGCCGGCACCAGCCAGGCGACGCTAAACGCCTGCTGCAGGGACCGGATGGCGCATCCAGACATTTGGATCTTCGTACCGCCCGCGATCCCGCTCGCGGTCGATCTCGCGATACTCGGGGAAGACCGTGTAGAGGGCCGGCCATCGGCGGTTGACCGCGGCGTCGTGGCCGAGGAAGACAGGCCACGCCCCCCGGTGGAGGCGCTGCACCTCCCCCGCGAGATCGAGCTGTTCGCGGAGCGTGACCACCTTGTGCATGGCCCGCTCATTCTAATACCCTGGGATGGCAGGCTCACATGGGGTTGCTCACACCACACGGGAGACGATCATGAGGGTCGCGACCTGGCGCGGCGAGACCCGCTTCACGATCGACGAGGTCCCGGAGCCCGTCGTGGGGCCCGGCGAGGTCCTCATCGCGGTTCACACCGCCGGCATCTGCGGCTCCGATGTCCACGCGATCCAGGGCCTGTTCCCGGTCAGGCCGCCGGTGGTCCTCGGGCACGAGTACAGCGGCATCGCCGTGGGCGTCGGCCAGGGCGTCTCGCGGCGCCTGCTCGACCGCGCGGTGGCGTGCGAGCCGAACTACGGCTGCGGCGCGTGCGCCGAGTGCCGGGCCGGGCGCCAGAGCCAGTGCCCGCGCTGCACGCGCGTCGGCGGCTTCGCGGAGCGGGTGGTCCTGCCCCGGCGCAACGTCCACGTCCTGCCGGAGGGCCTCGACCCCGCCACCGCGGCGCTCGCCGAGCCGGCCGCCTGCTGCCTGGCGGGTCTCGAGAGGTTCCGCATGCCGCGGGGCGCGACGGTCCTCGTCATCGGGGGCGGGGTGATGGGCCTCCTCACGCTCGCCATCGCCCGGGCGCGCGGCGCGGCGACGGCGATCCTCTCGGACCCCCTCGCAAGCCGCCGAGAGCTGGCCCGGCGGCTGGGCGCCGACGTCGTCGTCGACCCGTCACGGGAGGACCTCGGGGAGGTGGTGGCACGGCTGACGGACGGGCGCGGCGTGGACGTCGCCTGTGAGGCCGTCGGCAAGCCGGCGCTGGTCGGCCAGGCCATCGCGCTCGCCCGGCCGCAGGGCATCGTCCAGCTCGTGGGGGTGAGCCCGAAGGGGAGCGCCCTGCCCGCCGATCTCTTCGACGTCCACTGGCGGGAGCTGACGATCCTGGGGGCGTTCGGCCGCGGGAGTGCCTTCCGGCGCGCGCTGGCCCTCTTGTCGAAGCTCCCGGTCCGGGAGCTGATCACCGACCGATTCTCGCTGGAGCGGACCCCCGACGCCTTCGCGCACGCCGCCGCCGGCCACGGCATCAAGACCGTGATCACGCCAGCCGCGGGAGAGATGCAACTCGGCTGATATCGGTACCGGCTCGGGCCGCCGGCGGCAACCCTTGGGGGGAGGTCCGGAAGGGGCGCGGAGCCCCCCTCCGGGTGACCTAGGCCACCTTCACGGCGACCGTGTGGAGCCCCTCGACGCCGTCCGGGAGCGGCGGCTGCGGTCCGGCCGGCTGCACGGCGCCCGTCCCGTCCACCGCCCGGACCCTCAGCGTCGCCGTCCCGGCAACGGCCGGGGTCCACTCGAAGGCCCACAGCGCCCATGCGTGGTCACCCATGGCAGGCTTGACGCGCGCCGGCTGCCACGACGTGCCCCCGTCCACACTCACCTCGACCGCCCTGACGCCACGATCGCCCGCGAAAGCCACTCCGGCCATCCAGCTCCGCTCCGCCCGCCTGAGCGTCGCGCCCGGTGCCGGCACGTCGATCCGCGAAAAGGTCTTGTAGGGGGCGGCGTCGGACCAGCCGCGGGTCTGCCAGTAGCCCTTGTAGTCGTAATCGACGACCTCGAGCTCGGACAGCCACTTCACGTTCTTGATGCCGTAGATCCCCATGACGAGCACCCGCGCCGGAAATCCGTGCTGGCGCTCGAGCGGCTTGCCGTTCATCTCGTAGGCGAGGATCGTCCCGTCGCGCAGGGCGGCGCTGAGCGGGAAGCTGTCGGAGTACCCGTCGCGTCCCCGCAAGATCAGCTTCGCGGCCCCGGGTCGGATCCCGGCCTTCTCGAGGACGATCTTGAGCGGCGCGCCCTTCCACAGGGCGTTCGAGATCAGATCCCCGCCGATCTCGTTGGAGATGCACATGAGCGTGTGAGGCTTGGTGACGGCGGGGAGCTGCCTGAGCTCATCCAGCGTCAGGCTGTAGGGACGCTCGACCTTGCCCTGGACGGCGAGCTTCCAGGTCCTGGCGTCGACCACGGGGTCGAAGACGTTCTTCGACACCGTGTAGAACTTCCCGACCCGCGTCACCTCGGCCGAGAGCCCGGCGATCTGAGCCCAGATCTCCTGCGCGTGGGCCAGGCCGCGCCCGAAGACCATCGCCCCGGTGTCAGCCGCACGCGCGAGCGTCACGAGGCCGAGACCCGCCAGCCCACGGCCCACGAACGTGCGACGAACCTGGAAGGGCGCGCTCATCGGGACACCCCCCGCGTGAGCACGGTCGCGTAGCACCCGGCGACGACGACGAAGGTCGGCACCGTCACCCCGGCTCCCCCTGGCAGCGCCCGCCCGGCGATCCCGGCGTCCAAGAGCGGGAGGAGCCCGACCAGGATCACGACCGCGATCGCCCCCGCGGCGGCGGCCGCCAGCACCGGGATCCGCCAGCCCACGCGCTGGCGGCGCCGCATCCATTCGCGCAGCGCGGTCCCGAGAAGCGTCAGGCCGGCGACTTCCACTGCGATCATGCCCCCGAACGCGTAGTACTTCGAATTGTACCCGAAGATCCGGAAGAGCGGGGTGAACGCCCACACCGGGATGAGCGCGAAGAGCTTCTGGGCCATCAGCTCCGGAAGGTAGGGACCGCCCCAGGCGAACCGGCCGAGCCCCTCGAGCGCCGTCGCCAGGAGCGCCGCTCGGAACGCGACGGCGGCGTTCTGCAATCGGGATCTACCTTCCCGGGCTCCCCGTCACTGGATCACGTGGTCGGCCCGGATCAGGATGGACTGCGGGAGCGTGAGGCCGAGGGAGCTCGCCGTCTTAAGGTTGACGACCAGCTCGAGTCGCGTCGGCTGCTCGACGGGCAGATCAGCCGGTCTGGCGCCTCTCAGGATCTTGTCGACGTACGCGGCCCCGCGCCTGAGCAAGTCGGAGGGGCTGGGCCCGTACGAGATGAGGCCCCCGTCGTCCACGAACCCCCGGTTCTCGTACATCGCCGGCAGCCGGTGCTTGGCCGCGAATTCCAGGATCCGCTTCCGGTAAGCTCCGGTCAGCGGGTCCGAGATCACGAAGAGCGCGTCGGGGCGCTCCTGGGTCATGGCGGTGAAGGCCTGGTCGAAATCGTCGGGTTCCTGCACCCCCAGCGGTCGAACCGTCACGCCCAACGTCCGGGCGGCGATTTGAATCTGGCGGAACCTGAGCGTCATCCCGCCGTCGGTCGAATTCCACAGGACGGCCACGCGGCTGACCCTGGGAACGGCCTCCGTGAGGAGCTGCAGCCGCTTGGCGCTCAGCTCCGTGGCGAGGTCGCCGAGCCCCGTGACGTTCCCGCCCGGATGCGCAAGGCTCGCGACGAGGCCCGTGCCCACCGGGTCGCCGGCACTCACGATGACGACCGGGATCGTCGTGGTCGCCCGCTTGGCGGCGACCGCGGCCGGCCAGGAGACCGTAAAGAGCAGGTCGACCCTGAGCCGGACGAGCTCCGCGGCCAGCTCGGGTAAGCGAACCGTCTTCCCCTCGGCCCATCGGTCCTCGATCGTGAGGTTCTGCCCTTCGACCCACCCCAGCTCGCGCAGGCCCTCCACGAACGCCCATCGCTGCTTCCAGTCAGGCGAAGCCGGACGGGATCCCGAAAGGAGCGTGCCGATCCGAACCACCTTCCCCGGGAGCTGCGCATCGACGGCGGGTGGCGCCAAAAGCACGCCTACCGTCAGGGCGAGCGTCAGGCCGAGCGCGCCGCGTCTCATCGTAGCCTCCAACGGCAGGAGGATACCCCGGATCAGGAGTCGACCGGCGACGCGTCAGGCGCGAACGGCGCCTCCCGGTCGAGGCGCTGGAGCAGTGCCTCCAGGGTCCCCTGGAACGCCTCCCGCTGGTCCGCGGGAACGGGCGCACCGGGGACGAACTTTTCGGCGAGCGGGTTCACGAACCGCCCGTTCTTGATGACCCGGTAGTCGAGGTGGGGGCCGGTGGAGAGCCCGGTCGAGCCGACGCGGCCGATGATCTGGCGCTGGCGCACGCGCTGGCCGCGTTTGACCGCCACCTTCGAGAGGTGGTTGTACATGGTCCGGTACCCGTGCGCGTGGCGCAGCGTGATGCTCAGCCCGTTCCCGCCGTTCCAGCCCGCCTGCCTCACGACACCGTCGGCCACCGCGCGGACCGGCGTTCCCCCGGGAGCGCCGTAGTCGATGGCAAGGTGGGGCCGCACGCCGCCGAGGATCGGGTGCCGCCGCGCGTGAGAGTAGCCGGAGGTGATGCGCGTGAAGTCCAGGGGCGCTCGCAGGAACGCCTTGCGCACGGATCGCCCTTCGCCGTCGTAGTAGGCGATCCCCCCCCGCGAGTCCCGGAACGCCACGGCGGTCAGCACGGGGCGCTCGGCGCTCCGGTACTGGGCGACGAGGATGTCGCCGTAGCCGACGAACTCGCCGTCCACGTACTGCTTCTCGACCAGCAGCCGGAACTGGTCGACCGGCAGACAGTCCGCGGCGAAGTCGAAGTCCCACTCGAACAGCTCGACGAACCGGGCCGTCAAGGCCGGGGCCTCGCCGAGCTCGGCCATGCTGGAGAAGAGAGACCCTTCCAGGCGGCCGGCCACCGGCCCGACCCGCGTTGCCACCGGCGCCAGTACGCGCCGCACAGCCCACTCGTCGCCGTCGGGACGGACCTCGTGACCTTCCGCCGCGCTCGGCCAGTAGCTGACGCCGAGGAGGCGGCCGTCGTCCGCGCGCGCGACCCGAAGACGCTCCCCCGGCCGGATGCGGCGCGGGTTCACGTCGGCGCCGAGCGCGGCGACGATCGCGCTCACCTCCTCGCGCTGGAGCTGGCTCCGGACCAGCGCCCGCTCGAGGGTGTCGCCGGACCGCAGGACCGTCTCAGCGACGACGGCGGCCTCCGGGCTCGGCGGACGCGGCGCGGCGTCGAACGTCGGGGTGGCGAGGCCCGCGAGCGCCGTGGCAAGCGTGACAACGGTGACGGCGGCACGGCTCGCTCGCATGCTTCCGTGACCATACCCGAAAGGCGGCAGGATCTGGAAGCGAAATTTGCGACCGGCGGCCGACCGGCGGCCGCTCGGTCCCCGCGAGGCTCGGGCGCTTCAGCTCCTCCGGACCCGAGCGATGTCGCCGACCACCCGGACGCGGGTGCGCAGGGAGTTGCCCGGGAGGTAGGCGAGCGGGAGGTCCTCGACGTCCACGATCGTGAGCGTCGCGGGGTCGGCTCCGGCCTGGATCGCGCGCGCCCCGGCGATCCGACGCGCTTCGGCGAGGGCCTCCTCACGCGAGAGGTTCTGAAAGATCTGATCCGCTTCCCCGCTCACCTGGGCGATGGCGGCCCCGACCGCGTTCGCCACCGCCTGGTGCGGCACGTGCACCACCTCGGACACCCCCGGCAGCGTGTCGGGGACGAGGAAGCAGCCGCCCCCCACCGCGATGAGCGGCGCCTCGCTCGCGTCGGTCTTCACCCGGTCCACGCCCTCCTCGATCATCGCGCGGATCCGCGCCAGACACGCCTCGATGAGCCCGGCGGGAAGCCGGGCCACCCGCCGTCGGTCGCCCAGGTCGATCAGCCCGGCGGCCACCGCGACGTCCGTGCAGGTCAGCTCGCTGCCGCCGAACACCAGGCCCCGCTCCGTGAGCTGGTAGC
>CAZDYT010000137.1:0-8628 GCA_964509395.1 uncultured bacterium | reverse complement strand
ACTCCGCCTGGGAGGTCGGCGTGATCACCGACCTGGTGCACGCGCGGCAGCGGCTCGTCGAGGCCGGGGCGCTCGTCGGCTCGTCGGATCACGGCGTGAGCCTGTCGCTCTATGCCAAGGATCCAGACGGGCTGGAGTTCGAGATATTCTGGACGGTCCCGGACGGCAAGCCGGTGGGCACGAGGCCCCTTGACCTCGACGCGGAGCTGGCCCGGCGGGGCGTCACGGTGCCGTAGGAGACAGCGAGGAGAGGCGCTCACGGCGTATGCTCCGACCGTCGCGACACCCTGCACACAGGAGGATCCTATGAGCGCACGAAGCGAATCGCTGGCGAAGCAGTTCGAGGCCCGAGCGGCCGACATGGCGGCCGCCATCGAGAAGCTCACCGACGCCGATTGGAAGAAGGTCAGTTCCGCCGAGAAGTGGTCCGTGGGCGTCACTGCGCATCATGTCGCCGGTGCCCACGAGGAGATCGCCGGTATCGTGAAGGCGATCGCGGCCGGTCAGTCGCTGCCCAATTTCGCCATGGCCATGATCGACGAGATGAACGCCAAACACGCGATCGAGCACGCCAAGTGCACCAAGGCGGAGACGCTCGCCCTGCACAAGAAGGGCGCCGCCACGGCGGCCGCGGTGGTGCGCGGTCTGTCCGACGCCGAGCTCGACCGCAGCGGGACGGTGCTGGCGGGGATGCCCGCCATGACCACCCAGCAAGTCATCGAGGGCATCTTGATCAACCACATCGAGGAGCACCTCGGCAGCATTCGCGCCACCGTCGGCCGCTGAGACCGCGGCAGCCCGCGCTGACCGCATCGGTGGAGCCGATCCGGTCCAATGCGTTGGGTCATCTGCCGGCGGGCAACTCAGGTCGACATGAGTCGGCTCTGCGCTATCTGAAGCCCGGCTGGTCTGTCAGCCGGGTGGTCAAGGCGTTGCTCATGTTCGATCGCCGAGACGGTGGGGGCAATGTTACGACGGGGAAATTCGCGCTTGACAGGAGAGGTCCAGGTACTGCAGCGTCCACTCCATGCTTCCGTTCGGCTTCGTCATGGCTCGGCCCCGCGGGGCCGCTCGCGCGGCATGGCCGGCGCTCCTCGCGCGCGCCCGGCCGGGAGTAGGGCGCCAGCGGTGTCGAGCTCCGGTGCCTGAGTGGACGCCATGAGGCTCCGCGGGCGAGCGGCCCTCGTCACCGGCTCCACCAAGGGGATCGGGCTCGCCATTGCCCGCGCCTACGGACGGGAAGGCGCCGACGTCGTCGTCAATTCCAGGGACCCGGGAGACTGCGAGAGAGCGGCAGCCGAGATTCGGGCCGGCGGCGGTCGCGTCACCGGCATCCCCGCTGACCTGTCGCGGTCCGACGAGGTGCGGCGGCTCGCCCGCGAGGCCATCGAGGCCCTCGGCGGCCGCGTGGACATCCTCGTGAACAACGCGGGCCAGCCCCGGGTCGCCGCGTCGGCCGAGCTGGCCGAGGCTGACTACCGGTACACGCTCGACTTGAACCTCGGCGCGTACGTCTTCCTGAGCCAGGAAGTCGCCCGCGGCATGCTGGCGCGCCGGCAGGGCTGCATCATCAACGTCTCCTCCATCAACGGGACCGTTGCCTTCCCCCGGCGGCTCGCCTACTGTGTGTCCAAGGCCGGGGTGAACATGCTGACGAAGGTGCTGGCCATCGAGTGGGCGGATCGGGGCGTGCGGGTCAACGCCATCGCGCCCGGCTACATCAGGACCGAGATGGTCCGCTTGCTCTTCGAGCGGAGGATCGTGGATGAGGCGGCGCTCGTGCGGCGGACCCCCATGGCCCGTCTGGGCACCCCCGAGGAGATCGCCGAGGCCGCGGTCTACCTGGCCTCGGACGCGGCCTCGTACATCACCGGGGCCGTCGTGGCGGTGGACGGAGGCTGGCTGGCCTACGGGTACCTGTAACCCCCCCGGGCCGCCGGGGTCCGTCCGGCGCCCGCTGACCTGGCCCCGCCTGGATGAGCCCGAGCGCCCCGACCGGGCGAGAATCGCCCTCACCCCTCCGGGCTCGGGTCGCCGGCCCTCGGCGGGCCGGTCGCCCACGGAGGCGGCGGCATGACGCAGACGGCTGATCCGGTCGTCATCGGCGCCGGGATCGCGGGGGCCAGCACGGCGTTCTTCGCCGCGACGGCGGGGCTCAGGGTGGTCGTGAACCTCCGAGCCCGCGCTCCGACGCGCACGACGATCCCGAGACGAGGGCGGCCGTGGCGAAGCTGAACGAGGCCTGCTGGAATCCGGAGATGGAAACCGTGGCCCCTGACCGGCTCCGGGAGACCGAAGAGGAGAAACTCCGCCGGCAGCTCGAGTACACCTGGCAGCTCAGTCCATTCTACCGGCGCAAGTGGGAGGAGGCCGGCGTCGACCCCCGGCGGGTCCGCCGCGTCGAGGACCTCGCCCGCCTCCCGTTCACGGAGAAGCGGGAGCTCCAGGAGACGCAGGAGGCGAGCCCTCCCTTGGGCGCCAACCGGTGCGCCCCGCTGGATCAACTCGTTCGCATGCAGGCGACGGGCGGCACCACGGGGCGCCCGCTGCGCATGGCGATGACCCGGCACGACGTCGCGGTCTACAACGAGGTCGGGGCCCGGGCCGCCTGGGCGGCGGGCTTGCGGCCGGCTGACGTGCTGTTCGAGTGCATGAACTACGGCTTCTACGCCGGCGGCGTGAGCGATCACATGACGTTCGAGACCGTGGGCGCGTGCGTGGTGCCCGCGGGCGTCGGACAGTCCAAGCGCGTGATCGAGATCATCCGCGACATGCGCATCCCGGTCTGCCTGTGGTCCACGCCCTCCTATGCCCTGCACCTGGCCGACGTGGTGCGGGACGGGGGCCTCGAGCCGGCGACTCTGGGGATCCGCAAGGGCTTCTTCTCGGGCGATGCCGGCCTGGCCATCCCGGGGTACCGCGCGCAGATCGAGGGCACCTGGAACCTGCTGGCCCGCGACATCTGGGGACTGGGCGAGCTCGGCTCGCTCGCCGCGGAGTGTCGGTACGCGGAGGGACTGCACTACGTCGGCCAGGGGCTGTTCCTCGCCGAGTTCATCGACCCCGACTCGGGCGAGCCGGCGCCGATGGTCGAGGGGGCGGTCGGCGAGCTGGTCGTCACCACGATCGACCGGGAGGCGCACCCGCTCATCCGGTTCCGCACGCATGATCACGTGCGGCTCTGCCTCGAGCCGTGCCCGTGCGGCCGCACGGGATTCCGCGTCCGGGTGCTCGGCCGCGGCGACGACATGTTCATCGTGCGGGGCGTCAACGTGTATCCGCTCGGCGTCCAGGACGTCATCTTCGGCTTCCGGCCGGAGCTGACGGGGGAGTTCCAGATCCTGCTCCAGGACCCGCCGCCGATCGCGAAGGAGCCGGTCCTTCGGGTGGAGTACGGTCAGGGGGTCCCCATCGACGAACTGGGCGGTCTGCGAGCGCGCCTCGTCCGCCGCATTCGGGACCTCCTGGTCTTCACGCCCGCCGTCGAGTTGGTCCCGCCCGGGAGTCTCCCGCGCAGCGAGCGCAAGGCGAAGCGGCTCTATCGTCTGTACGAGGGGGAACAGCCGTGAACCGGGAACCGCTTCTCTATGAGAAGGTCGACGGCGTCGGGGTGATGCGTCTGAACCGCCCCGAGGTCTTGAACGCGCTGAACGAGCCCCTCCTGCGCGGCCTGCTGGCGGGGCTGGAGGACGCCCGCCGCGACGAGGCGATCCGCTGCATCGTGATCACGGGCTCCGGCCGGGCCTTCAGCACGGGCGCCGACCTCGACGCCCTTGCAGCCATGGGGACAGCGGAGTTCCGGGAGTACGTCGGGCTCCTGCAGCGGCTCAGCGCCGAGATGCGGCGTGTGGCCAAGCCGAGCATCGCCGCCGTCAACGGCTACGCCCTGGCCGGCGGGTTCGAGCTGGCGCTCCTGTGCGACATTCGCGTCGCGGCCGACACCGCGCGGTTCGGCCTGCCGGACACCCCGATCGGCCTGAGTCCGACGAGCGGGCTGACGTATCTCTTGCCGCGCATCGTGGGCATGGGCTGGGCCAAGCATCTGACCTTCACCGCCGAGACCATCGACGCGCGTCAGGCCGAGCGCATCGGGCTCGTGACGCGGGTCGTGCCGGTGGCCGAGCTCCACCAGGTGTCGCGAGACATGGCCCGGGCCGTCGCCGGGCATCCTCCGATGGGCGTGCGGTACACGAAGCTCGGGTTCGACCGCGCGGCCGATGTCGACTTTCACACTGCCCTTGCCTCGGAAGCGGAGGCCGAGGTCACCTGCTTCGATACCGAGGCGGTGCGGACGAACGTCCGCGCCTTCGTCGCCCGCAGGAAAGCGAAGCGGGGCGCCGGGTCGTCGTCGGCCTGACGCGCGGCGCCGTCACATCAGGAGGTCAGGATCATGGCCCTTCGAAGCCCGGAAGCATTCCGCCAGAGTCTGAGAGACGACCGGGTCGTCTACTTCCGCGGGGAGCGGGTCAAGGACGTGACGCAGCATCCCATCCTTCGGATCGGGGTGGAGTCCGCGGCCGTGGACTACCAGATCGGCGAGGACCCGAGCTGCCAGGACTTCGCCGTGGTGCGGCTGGAGGACGGCGAGCCGGTCAGCCGCTATCTGGTGCCGCCCCGGAACGCCGACGACCTCCTCAAGCGCCGCCAGCTCGTGGAGGCCGGCAGCCGGATCTGCTTCGGCTTCCCGCCCTTCGCCAAGGAGGGAGGGACCGACGCGCTCCACGCCATGGCCATCACCGCTCAGCGGATGGACAAGGCGCTCGGGACGCCATATGCACCGCGCGTCGCGGCCTTCCGCCGGCACCTCCAGCGGGGGGACCTCTCCCTGGCCATCGCGATGACGGACGTGAAGGGCGACCGGAGCCTCCGCCCGTCCGAGCAAGCCGACCCGGACCTCTATCTCCGCAAGGTGAAGGAGCGCCAGGATGGCATCCTCGTGCGCGGGGCCAAAGCCCACATCACCTCGGCTCCCTACACCAACGAGATCCTGGTGCTGCCGACCCGGGCGATGACCGAGGCCGACCGCGACTACGCGCTCGCCTTCGCCCTGCCGGTCACGACCCCGGGCCTCACCATCATCGCCCGTCCGACCGGCGCCCCCGGGGGTCCCGACGAGTACCCGGTGTCGAGCCAGGCCGACATCATCGAGGGGCTGGTGGTCTTCGAGGACGTGTTCGTCCCCTGGGAGCGCGTTTTCCTGAACGGCGAGTGGCAATTCGCCGGCCTGGCCACCCACATGTTCGCCAACTTTCACCGGGTCACCGCCAGCGCCTACAAGTACCCGTTCGCGGAGCTGCTGGTCGGGGCGGCCCTCCTCATGGCCGAGGCGAACGGGATCGACCGGATCTCCCACGTGAGGGAGAAGATCGCCTGGCTCGTGTACTACGCCGAGACCATTGCAGCCCTGAGCCGGGCCGCCTGCGAGCGCCCGGTTGTGGACGCGGACAGCCGGATCGCGTATCCCGACCCGATTCTGGGGAACGCGGCGAAGTTTTTCTTCGCGGACAACTACCACCAGGTCGTCAAGACGATCCAGGACATCGGCGGCGGCATCCTGGTCACGGCCCCCTCCATGCAGGACTACGAGAATCCCGCCCTGCGCCCGCTCATCGCCAAGTACCTGGCCGGGAAGGCCGAGGTGCCGGCGAGTCAGCGGCTGCGCGTGATCAAGCTCGTCAAGGATCTCGTCGCCTCGGACATGGGTGGGTTCTGGGAAGTGCTCACCATCCACGGCGAGGGATCTCTGGCGGCGGAAAAGCTGGCGATCTACGGGGCCGCCGACTTCGAGCGGTACCGGCGCGCCGCCCGGCGCGCCGCCGGGTTGTCCGGGGAGCCTCGGGCCTGAATCACACGGCCCGGCCGACGCGCTGGCCCTCGAAGATCGCGCTGTCCACGCGGCGAGGGGAGAGGCAGTCGCCGACGCGGTGGAGTGCCCAGCGCCCGCCCCGGTCCCTGAGGGCGCGATACAGCGCGGTCTCCGGGATGCCCGGCAGCGCGAGCACGACGGTGTCGACCGGCTCGACGACGAACTCCCAGCCGGCGAGCGTGTTGAAGGCGATCAGCCGGCCGGGCTCGATTCGCCGGACCCAGCTCGTCGGCGTCTGGACGCAGCGCTGCTCGGCCAGGCGCTTCAGTGCCAGCGGCTGCGTCGCGGCGTCGATGTGGTCGCCCGCGTGCAGCGCCTTCGTGAGGATCTGCACCCGCTTCCCGTGACCCAGCAGGAAGTCGGCGACACCCGTCGCGGTCAGGTAGCCGTCCCCGTCGAGCACGACCACGTGCCGGCCCACCTCGGCCGTGCCGGCGAGCACCGCGCGGGCGTCCACCACGTGCGGCAGGTCCGAGCCGGGCACGCTCAGCCAACCCGCCCGCGATCCGGTCGCCAGGACGACGACGTCCGGGTCCAGCGCCGCCACCAGCTCGGGGCTGCCCTGCGTCCCGAGCCGCACCTGGATCGGTAGCTGCTCGACCTGACCGATGAGCCAGCGCGCGATGCCGGCGAACTCGCCCCGGCCCGGCGCGCGGGCTGCCACGAGCACCTGGCCCCCCAGCGCGTCGCTCTCCTCGACCAGCGTCACCCGGTGCCCTCGGAGGGCCGCCACCCGAGCGGTTTCCAGTCCGGCGGGCCCACCTCCCACCACGAGAACCCGCCGCGGCGCCGCCGCCGCCGGCAGGTCCGCCCACTCCCGCTCTCGCCCGATGAGCGGGTTCTGCACGCACGTGATCGGATTGCCGGCGAGGATGCGGCCGAGGCAGCCTTCGTTCGCCCCGACACACTGGCGCACGTCGGCTACCCGCCCCTCCTGCGCCTTGCGGGGCAGGTCCGGGTCGGCGATCAGCGCGCGCGTCATCGCGACCAGATCGGCGTGCCCGCTGGCGAGGACCCGTTCGGCGGCCTCCGGCGAGCCGATTCGGCCGACCGCGCCGACGGGCACGGCCGCCACCCGCTTCACCGCCGCCGCCAGCGGGACGAACGCGGCATGCGGGACGTACATGCCGCCGTAGTGGAGCGCTTTCGAGAGTCTGTCCGCGTCGTTCCCCGACGACACGTCGATCCAGTCGATCAGCCCGCTCCCGGCCAGCGCCGCGGCGATCCCGACCGCTTCCCGGACGTCGATCCCGTCTTCCAGCAGCTCGTCGCCGCTGATCCGCACGCCGAGCGTGAAGTCGCGGCCGACCGTGCCGCGCACCGCCGCGAGCACCTCGAGCGGGAACCGCAATCGCTTGTCGGTCGAGCCGCCGTAGCGATCCTCGCGTCGGTTCCAGCGAGGCGAGAGGAAGCTGCCGAGGAGGTAGCCGTGGCCGAACTGCAGGATCACCGCGTCCAACCCGCCTTCGCGGACGCGCCCCGCCGCGGCGCCGAACGCCGTGGCGATCGCCTCCAGCTCGTCGGGCTCCGCTTCCTTGGGCGTCTGGCGCTCGTGATCGTTGGCGATCGGGGAAGGCGCCACGAGCGGCGTCTCCTGCAGGCTGGCGTTGCCCATCGCGCCGAAGTGCGAGAGCTGCGCCCCGATCAGCCCGCCGTGGGCGTGTACGGCCGCGGCGATGCGCCGGTAGATCGGCACGATCGTATCGTCGACGTTCGCCGGCAGCCCCAGATAGCCCTGGGTCCTGACGACGCTGGTCGCTCCCATGAACTGGAATCCGACGCCGCCCTTCGCCTTTTCCGCCTGGTAGTACACCTCGCGCTCGTCGTGCAGGTACCCGGTGACGTAGCCGGTGGCGTGCGGCGTGCTGACGATGCGGTTCCGCAGGGTCAGCCGGCCGACGGGCAGCGGGCTGAACAGGCGGGGGAAGGGGGAACTCACGGCTCGGGCCTCACGCGGTCCGGGAAGGACC
Source organism: uncultured bacterium (assembly GCA_964509395.1). Classification (GTDB taxonomy): domain Bacteria; phylum Methylomirabilota; class Methylomirabilia; order Rokubacteriales; family DASRDR01; genus CAZDYT01. The sequence continues at coordinate 792 of CAZDYT010000137.1, read as the reverse complement.
TGCGGCGCCCGACCGCCCGAGGAGCCGGTCGCTGCCGGGCCCGGCTCACGACCTCCCGGGCGTCGCGCTGGTCCGCGCCGACTCGGGCCGGGGGCCCTCCGGGAGGAGGGCGACGGCTTCCATCTCGACCAAGAGCCCGAGGGGCAGGCGTTTGGCTTCGATGACGATCCGCGACGGGAAGCCGGTCCGAAAGAAGTTCCGGTAGGTCTCGTTCATGGCCGGGTACTGGTCGATGTCCGCCAGGTAGACGGTGACCTTGACCACGTCGTTCCGGTCGGCTCCCACCTCGCGGAGGACGAGCTCGATGTTCTCGAGGACCCGGGACGCCTGCTCGGCGACCGTGGCCCCGATGACCTCGCCCGAGCCGGGCGCGATGGGGCCCTGGGCGACGAAGACGAACGGTCCGGCGGCGACCCCCGCGGAGTAGGGCCCGACGGCGGGCGGCAGATGGGGGGCGGCGATGATGCGCTTAATGGAGCCCTCCCGCGCCCGGCCGGGGCGTCAGCCCGTCCGGGTCCAGATCCGGCTTCCGGCCCACCACGAAATCGGCGACGATCCGGGCGGTGCCGAACGCCATCGTCCATCCCATGTGCCCGTGACCGGCGTTGAAGAAGAGGTTTCGGTGCCGGCCCCTCCCGAGGATCGGCGGGCCATCCGGCGTCATCGGCCGCAGGCAGGCGCGGTACTCCCCCTTCTCGTAGTCGGCGGCGTCGGGGAAGACGTCCCGCGCGAGCCGAAGGATGTTGTTGAAGTCGCGAGGCGTCCAGCTCCAGTCGTACCCGGCGAACTCGG
>CAZDYT010000136.1:0-8652 GCA_964509395.1 uncultured bacterium | reverse complement strand
CCGGCCTCGCTTCATAGAGCAGCCGATATCGCTGGACAAAGAGCTCCCGGATAGTAGGCTGGTCTAATTCAGGAACGACGCGACCGCGCTCGCTGGAGGCTTCGAGCGAACCCGCCGCGTCCAGCGCCGCGATCAGGAGGCGCTCAGCGGCGGGACGCGAGTCCTGGGCGAGGTAGGAAACGGCATCGTCCAACATACGGCGAACCTGCTCTGTCCAGACTACGCTCCGCCGCCGCGCAGCCATTTCTGACGCAGAGCCTTCTCAACCTCTTCATGGGGAATGGTCCGACCGGCAGCTGCGTCCGCCTGACCGCGCTCCACGGCCTGAAGGACGTAGAGATGGTACAGGATATCCTCCATGCTGCAATCGTCAGGGAGTCGCTCGAGAAGCGCTCTGACGGTTTCCTTCGCTTCCATGCCACCCTCCCTGATAGACCGCTGCGGCCATCACAGTCTAGCACCGAGGTGCTTGCCGCCGCCGATCTCCTGCACGCGGGACTCCGCACGCCGGCCGGGCCGCGGTTCAGGACGCGCGTGTAGGCGAACGTTCGAGCGTCTGCAACGCCCGGTGCTGGCGGATACCAGACTGGGGTGGGCAACGGAAGGGTGACCATGGAGGTGTTCTCCCTTCGGTCGGTGCAACGATACTCCATCCGTCCAGAGTCGGCAATGCGCCGTCTCGCACCACCGGACAGCACGGGGCGTGCCCCGTGGGGACTCGGGCGCGCTTCGTAGTGACATCGGGCCCGCCGCGCCGTTTGACAGCCGACACCGCACCGTGTTCCATTCATCAGCGTGGAGGGGCCCCCGCACCTTGCACGCGTTCGTCAGCCAGCCCCCGCCCGTCGACCGCGGCACTGAGCCAAGGCGTGCCGCGCCATAGGGCCTTCCGGGGGAGGGGGCGCTGTCGGAGGAGGATCGCATGGACGCGACTCGGACGCTGGCACTCCTGACCCTTCTGGCCGCTCTCGCAGCGCCGGCCGCCGCGGCGGCCGAGTTCACGCCCGACGCCGTGGACCTGGCAGCGGCGAAGCGCGAGGGCACGGTTACGTGGTACACGTCCACGCCCGTCGCCACCGCCCAGAAGATCGCCACCCTGTTCCAGTCCGAGACCGGCATCCGGGTCGAGCTGTTCCGGTCGGGCGGGTCGGCGGTCCTCCGGCGCTTCCTCCAGGAGGTGGACGCCCGGCGCATCGTCGCGGACGTCCTCACCATCTCCGATCCGGCCGCGGCGAGCGCCCTGATCAAGCGCGACCTGCTCGTCCCGTTCCGGCCGAGGCACTTCGAGAAGATCCCCGACGCGGTGAAGGACCCGCAAGGACGCCACATCGCGCAGCGCCTGAACCTGGTGGGCATCGTCGTGCGGACCGACAAGGGGGTCGAGCTGCCGAAGAACTGGACCGATCTCACCGACCCGAAATACCGGGGGCAGCTGGTCATGCCGGATCCCTCGTTCACGGCGATCCAGCTCATGGTGGTGGGCATGCTCTCGCAGAAGTACGGCTGGGACTTCTACAAGCAGCTCCGGGCCAACGACATCATGATCGTCCAGGGCCACCAGCAGGTCTCGGACGCGCTCAAGCGCGGGGAGCGGCTGGTGGCCGCCGAAGGCCTCGACTCCTACACCTGGGAGGACCGGAAGGCGGGCCACAAGGTGCAGACCCTGTTCCCGGCCGACGGGGCGTTCGCGATCGCCGCGCCGACCTCCGTCATCAAGGGCTCCCCGCACCCCCAGGCCGCCAAGGCCTTCGCGGAGTTCATGATCGGCGACACCGTGCAGAAGCTCTTCCCCGGCGAGGGGATCTACGCCGCGCGCGCGGACGTCGAGCCGCCGCTGGGCAACCCCCCGCTCGCCGCGCTCAAGCTCATCCCGGTGGACTACGACTCCATCGAGCGGGAAGCGACCAACCTCAAGAGCCGCTTCAACGAGATCTTCCAGTAGCGGCCCGCGCGAGGCCCTGAGTCCCGGCGTTCGGCATCCTGGCCGCTTCGGCGCCTGGCAGCCAAGTAGCCGGCCTTGCCGGTTGTCGCCGGGAGGCCTATACTCCAGGCGGTTCGCAGGCCCGCCGGTCGACCGCGCGTGACGAACGGCAGAATATCGATGTGTGCCGCCGGGCCAATGCTGCTGGAGTGGCCATGGGCCGAACGACACTCGAAGTGACCTCCGCCCGTGACACCGGGCGATAGAACCCCGAGCGACTCGCCGCCCGACCTCGAGCTGCGGGCGGTCGGCAAGCGCTTCGGCCACGTGGTCGCTCTCGACGCGGTCTCGCTCGTGATCGAGCGGGGCGAGTTCGTGACGCTCCTCGGGCCGAGCGGCTGTGGGAAGACTACCACCCTCCGTATCGTCGCCGGCCTGGAGTACCAGACCGCCGGGTCGGTCCTGATCCGGGGCGAGCCGGTCGACGGCGTGCCGCCCTACCGCCGCAACGCCAACACCGTCTTCCAGAACTACGCCCTCTTTCCTCACCTGAACGTGTTCGACAACGTCGCCTTCGGCCTTCGGGTGAGGGGGCTGCCCGTGGCGGAGCGACGGCGGACCGTCGGCCTCGCCCTCGAGCAGGTGCGGCTCTCGGGGCTCGAGAAGCGGCGGCCCCACGAGCTGTCGGGCGGCCAGCAGCAGCGCGTCGCCCTGGCGCGGGCCCTGGTCAACCAGCCGGCGATCCTGCTGCTCGACGAGCCGCTCGGCGCGCTCGACCTCAAGCTGCGGAAGGAGATGCAGCTCGAGCTGAAGCGGGTCCACCGTGAGGTGGGCATCACCTTCATCTACGTCACGCACGACCAGGAAGAAGCGCTCACCATGTCGGATCGGATCGCGGTGATGAACGCCGGCCGGATCGTCCAGATGGGCTCACCGAAGGTGATCTACCGCCACCCGCAGACCGCGTTCGTGGCGAACTTCGTCGGCGTGTCGAACCTGCTCGAGGGCGTCGTCTGCGACCGGCGCGATGGCACGGCGACCGTCGCCGTCCAGGGCGGGTGGCGGTTCGAGAAGGGATGCAGCGAGCCTCCCGCAGCGGACCAGAAGGTCCTCGTCGCCGTCCGCCCCGAAGACGTGCGAATCAGCGGCGCAGGCGGGGGACTGTCCGGCGACATCGAGGACGTCATCTACCTCGGCAGCCGGGTGACGCTGGTGGTCCGGCTGGCCGGGGGGGCGGTCATTCACGTCGAGGATGCCGCCGGGCGGATGGCCGACGCGTACGGCGTGGGGGAGCGGGTCCACGTCGGCTGGGACGGCGCCGACTGCATGATCTTCGAGCACGCGAGCGGCCGGCTCGTCGCCTGAGGCGGCGGAGGGGGGGGCTCCGTGGCAATCCTCAAGTCGCGTGCCGGCGTCCCGGCCGCGCTGGCCCTTCCCGAGCCCCCCCGAGCGCTGGCCCGGCCGAACACCTTCCTGGCCATGCTGCCGGCCCTGCCGGTGATGGCCTGGGTGCTGGCCTTCATCCTGATCCCGATGGTCATCATGGCCGTCTTCAGCCTCTGGCGCTACCACGACTTCGATCTCCAGCCGATCTGGAATCTCGACAACTACCGGGCGGTCTTCCAGCAGCCCGTCTACGCCCGGGTCATGCTGCGGACGCTGAAGATCGCCCTCCTCGTGACCATCGGCTGCGTCGCGGTGGCGTACCCCTTCGCGTACTTCCTCGCCCGCCGGGTCCATCGCTGGCGGGGGGTGCTGATCATCCTGGTGATGATCCCGTTCTGGACCAGCTTCCTCGTCCGGACCTACGCCTGGATGAGCATCCTGGCGGCGAATGGGGTCGTCAATTCGATGCTGCGGGGGCTCGGGGTGATCGACCAGCCGATCCAGCTCCTCTACACGCTGGGGGCGGTCGTCATCGCCGGGATCTACCTGTTCCTGCCCTTCGCCGTCCTCTCGATCTACACGTCGCTGGAAAAGCTCGGGTCGTCGCTCGAGGAGGCGGCGATGGACCTCGGCGCCGGGCCGTGGACGACCTTCCGGCGGGTGACCCTCCCGCTCAGCGTGGCCGGGATCCAGGCGGCGGTCATCTTCGTCTTCGTCCCGACCCTCGGCCTCTTCGTCACCCCGGCGCTGCTCGGCGGGGCCAACGCCACGATGATCGGCAACCTCCAGGTGACGATCTTCAAGACCTCGCTCGACTTCGCGCTCGGGTCCGCGGTCTCGTTCGTGGTGCTGGCGATCGCCCTGGCGACCGTGGCCCTCCTCGGCCGCTCGGTCGACCTGGAGCGGGTGTACGCCGGCGGCGTGGGCCAGGTGGGCCGGATCCGGGGCGCCGCCGGCCGGGGCGGCGCCGGCCTCTTTCGCGCGTACGCGGTGCTGATCTATCTCTTCCTGTTCCTCCCGGTCGTCTTCCTGATCCTGTTCTCGTTCAGTTCGGCCGCGGGGAGCGTCTTCCCCCCGCCCGGCTACTCGCTGCGCTGGTACGGCGAGACGCTCGACGACCCCTGGCTGATGAACTCGGTGCGGAACAGCCTCCTGATCGCCGTGCTGGCGGCGGTGATCTCGGTCGTCCTGGCGGCGCCCGGCGCCTACGCCATCGTCCGCTACCGCTTCCCCGGCCGCGGGTTCCTGCGACAGGCGCTGATCGTGCCGATCATCATCCCGTCGATCATGCTCGGCTTCGGACTGCTGCTGCTGTTCAACGCCCTCAAGATCGACCTCTCGATCGTGACCGTGCTGGTCGGGCACGTGACGTACGTGCTTCCCTATGCGTTCTTCGTCATCGCGGCACAACAGTACGGCTTCGACCGATCGCTCGAGGAAGCGGCGATGGATCTCGGCGCGAATCGCCTGACCACCTTCCGCCTGGTGACGCTCCCGCTGATGGTGCCCGGCCTGGTCGCCGCCGGGCTCTTCGCCTTCACGCTGTCGCTCGACGAATTCATCATCACCTTCCTGCTGACCGCGACGACGCAGACCCTGCCGCTCTACGTCTGGGGCATGCTGCGGACGATCGTCTCGCCGACGGTGAACGCGGTGGCGACGATGATCGTCGTCGCCTCGTTCGTGTTCGTCGGCGGCTTCCTGCTGATGCAGACGCTCTTCCGCCGGCGCGCACCGGCCGGAGGCGCGGAGCAGGAGGCCGTCACGGCGGCCGGACTCGCCCCTTGACAACGCGTCGGCCCGCGGCTTCTATGGCAGTGCTCCGAGGTGATGGCCCCTCCACTCACCCCCACCGAAGGGAGGTTTGACATGAGCCAGGGTTCATCCGGACAACTCTCGCGGCGCGCCTTCCTGCTGCGCCTGGGCATGCTGGCCGGCAGCGCGGCCGCTACCGACGGCCTCGCCGGGGCTGCCGGCTGGGGCGCCCGGGCCATGGCCCAGGCCAAGGGCCCGGTCAACTGGCTGAGCTGGTCGGCCTACCAGCTCCCCGAGCTGATGAAGGGCTTCAACGCCAAGACCGGCATCACCGTCAACCCGATCGACTTCGAAGACGACTCCGAGGGGTACCTCAAGGTCAAGAACGCGGGCGGCAAGCAGTACGACATCAGCATGTCGGACGGCTTCTGGCCGGTGCAGTACAACAAGGTCGGCCTGATCGAGGGGTTGGACTTCAACGCCATGGCGAGCGGCAAGGTACTCGCCCCGGCCCTGAAGAACCTGAAGATCTGGAAGCTGCCGGACGGCAAGATGATGCAGTTCCCGAACCAGTGGTCGGTCGAGCCGATCGTCTACAAGAAGGGCGCCGTCCCGACCTTCACCTCGTGGGACATCCTCTGGGACAAGAAGTACAAGGGGCGCATCATCCAGATGGACCGCCCCTCCGAGTACATCGCGGCCGTCGCGATCTACCTGGGCTTCAAGGAGCCATTCAACCTGACCGACGCCCAGCTCGCGCAGGTCAAGAAGAAGCTGATGGAGCAACGGCCGCTCATCAAGACCTTCACCGCCTCCTCGTCCGACTTCGTGAAGGCGATGGCGTCGGGGGAGGGGGACCTCGGCTTCTGCCCGTCGTCGGGGATCGTCTACCGCATCAAGGACGCCGGCGGCCCCGATTTCGGCTTCGTCGTCCCGAAGGAGGGCACCACGGGCTGGGTGGACGGCAACATGCTGATCAAGGGGGCCGCCCACCGGGAGGCGGCGCTGGCGTGGATCGACTACTTCGGGTCGCCGGAGAGCCAGGCCGCGCTGGCGATGAAGACCAAGTACCCGGTCAACAGCGAAGGGGCGATCAAGCTCCTCGAGCAGAAGGGCCAGGCCGCGCTGATCGCGGCCGTCGGCATGAAGAACTGGGATTCCATCGGGAAGATGACGATGCTGGATGCACCCTCCAACATCGAGAAGTGGACGCAGCTCTGGAACGAGTACAAGGCGGGCTAGTGTCGTGGCCGATCCCCGTCGCATCGATCATCTCGGCCGGGACGCGCACGGCCTGCGGCCGCGCGGCCGTCCCGGCCTCTGGGCGTCCTCGGTCGTCGCCGAGCCTCAACGTACAGGGAGTACGCCTCGGCTCAGCTCCTCCCTGCGTCCTAGGGCTGCTCGGGTCTCGGCCACGGCGCGAGAGTCCCGTGGCCAACCCTGACACGTTCGTGCAGACTGTGGGCGAACAAGCGGGCTAGTCGGGGGCGGGGCACCGGGGGCGCCCCGAGGCGCCCCCGGCCCGCGGCCCGCGGCAGGAGGCGACGTGAAGACGAGCGTCGACGGGGCAAGAATCCTGCGCGCGGCGGAGGAGAAGGTCGCGGCGCGGACGAAGCGGTCGAGGGCGCTCTTCGAGCGGTCCCAGCAGCTCCTCCCGGGCGGCGTCAGCAGCAACATCCGCTACTCGGCGCCCCATCCGATCTACATCCACGAGGCGAGGGGCTCCCGGATCCGCGACGTCGACGGGAACGAGTACGTCGACTGTCGGCTCGGGTTCGGACCGGTCCTGCTCGGCCACTCGCCCGAAGCGGTCACCGCGGCCGTGACCCGCGCGATGACCACCGGCACCGTCTACGCCCTCCCCCACGAGGGCGAGGTGGCGCTGGCCGAGAAGATCCGCGCGGCCGTCCCGGGGGCCGAGATGACCACCTTCTGCAACTCCGGGTCGGAGGCGACCCTGCACGCCGTCCGCCTGGCCCGGGCGTACACGGGACGGAAGACGATCGCCAAGTTCGAGGGGGGCTACCACGGCATCCACGACCCCGTCCTCGTCAGCGACCGGTGTCGGCCCGAGGAGGCCGGCCCGGCGGAGGCCCCGCGGCCGACCGTGGAGTCGCCGGGGATCCCGGCCGAGGCGGTCGCGAACACCGTGGTCCTCCCCTACAACGATCCGGCGGCCTTCGACATCATCGCGGCGCGCGCGTCGGAGCTGGCGGCCGTGATCGTCGAGCCGGTGCAGGGCGCGGCCGGCAGCATCCCGGCGGCGCCCGAGTTCCTGGCCGGGCTGCGCGCCGTCACCGCCCGCCACGGGATCGTGCTCGTCTTCGACGAGGTGATCACCGGCTTCCGGCTGGCGCTCGGCGGCGCCCAGGAGTCCTACGGGGTGCGGGCGGATCTCGTCGCCTTCGGGAAGATCCTGGGCGGCGGCTTCCCCTTCGGATGCCTGGCCGGCTCCCAGGCCCTGATGCGCCTCATCTCGGTGCCGCACGCGCGGGCAGCCGGCCGGGCGCCGGTGTTCTACGGCGGCACCTTCAACGGCAACCCGACCTCGGTGGCCGCGGCGACCGCGACGCTCGACTTCCTGCGCGACCATCCCGAGGTCTACCGGCAGCTCGGCGAGCGCGGCGATCGCATCCGGCGCGAGGTCGCAGGCGCGGCGGCCGCCGCGGGTCTCCCGCTCACGGCGCTGGGAGCGGGCTCCGTGTTCTCGTTCCGCTTCGTCGAGCCGCCAGTCGCGAGCGTCCGGGACCTCACGCGCGAAGATCCGGCGCTCCTCCAGGCACTGTTCCTGCTCCTCCTGGCCGAGGGCGTGCTCGGGCACTCGCATCACAGCTTCCTCTGCGCCGCCCACTCCGAGGAAGACATCGAGCGGATCATCGGGGCATACCGCGCTGCCCTCGCCGAGATCGCTGCCGGCTGATCCTCACGGTCGGCGCACGAGGAAATAGAGCCGTCCCGGCTGCTTCATGAGGCCGGCCGCCAGGTCGGCCGCGTCGCCCCCGGCCCACATCGATCAGCGCCACGGTTCCCTCCCCGCGTGACCGGATCACCCGGTCCGGCCGCCGCGCGTCACATCGACCGGTGCTCCCGCCACTACCCGGGCCCGAGCGGCGCGCTCGGAGGCCCCCCGACGATTCCCCGCCGGCGGAGGTCGGCGATCGCCGTCTCCCCGTAGCCCAGCTCGCGCAGGACCTCCTCGGTGTGCTGGCCGAGCGGCGGCGGCGGTCCCGGATCGCGGGTCCGAGTCTCGGAGAAGACGAGCGGCTGGCCCATGAGCGTGAGCCGCCCCACCTCGGGATGGTCGTACTCGCGGACCATCTCGTGGTGTCGCACCACCGGATCGTCCAGGAACGCCGTGAGCGGCTGGACGGGCGCCGCCGGGATGTCGTGGGCGGCGAGGATCTCGAGCCAGTGCGCCCGGGGCTTGCTCCCGAACGTCTCCGTGAGGAGCGGCAGCAGCGCGTCCCGGTGCGCGAGCCGCAGGAGCCACGAGGCGAACCGGGCGTCGTCGGCGAGGTGCGCGAGGCCGAGGGCCGTGCACAGCCTCCCCCAGAACGCCTGGTTGCCGCACGCCAGGAACAGCCACTCGC
>CAZDYT010000135.1:0-8660 GCA_964509395.1 uncultured bacterium | reverse complement strand
CCCATCCTTTTATCCCAGCCCCCCCTTCTGCCCCTTACTTTGCGACAAGCCCAAATTTTTTCCGGAGTTTCCTACAGCGAGTTTCAGCACACAGCCTTGGTCTCCCCGCCCGGCTCGGTGGCTCTCCGGCTGCGGCTGGGGCCGCCTCCCACCCCAGCGTTCACCGGCAACCGACCTCGGCCCCGGAACCCGCCCATGGGTGGCGATCAGTATCGTTGCTCTTCCCGCGGGGGACGCAGTCCCCCGCCTCGGGGGTTAGGGCGAAGCCCTGTCAGTGAATCACCCCGTCCGCCCGCATGAGGACCGACTGCGGAATCGACCCGACGGTGGTCGCGAAGACCGTGGCGGAACGCGTCATCTGACTCGGAAGGAGGCGCCGGGCTGCCGCGCCCGACCGATCGCCGGGCGGCGTTCCAGGTCCCGGGCGCCTCAGACTTCTTCCTGCGCCAATCGATTGAGCGCCTCGAGATGAGCGAGGACGCCGAAGAGGAGCCCCGTCACCTTCCCCCGAAGCGCCCGATCGACGGTGCTCATCCCGGCGGCCTGCTGCACCGTCTCGGTCAGCTCCATGAGCCGAGCCTGGAGGCGGAGCGCCTCGTCCAGGCAGTCGGCAATCTCGCGCAGCAGCTCCTCGCGCTGGCTCATGGCGATACCTCCCGGCCGGCCGCCGCGGTTTTCACCACGTGGACCCGGAGGAGATGGTTGTGCGGGTCGATGAAGCCGGGCAGGACGGTCTGCCCGCCGAGGTCCACTACCTCGTGCTCGCTCGCCCGGAGCGGGAGCACCGCGTCGGGGCTGCCCACGGCGACGACGCGGCCCTCCCGGACGGCCAGCGCCTGGGCCACGGGAGCGCTGGGATCCATCGTGAGGATCGGGCCGTTGACGAAGAGCGCGAGGCTCCCCATGGCGGAGGTCAGCGGTCGAGGAGCCCCATCCGCGCCAGGATGTCGCCGAGCTCCGCCCGGGTGATGTCGTCGAGCCGCGGCCCGGGCGGCCGTACGAAGCCGGTCCTGATCGCGCCTCGCCGGCGCAGGACCTCCTTGCGCAGCGCGAGGCCGATCCCCTGCTGCCCTTCGTAGCGGATGAAGGACGCGTACCGATCGTAGACCGCGGCCGCGCCCGCCGCGTCGCCGGCCCGGAAGCGCGTGTACACGTCCACCAGGAGGTCCGGGAACGCGAAGCCCGTCATGATGCCGGCGGCCCCGCGCCGGAGCTCCTCGATGAAGTACATCGCGTTCATCCCGCCGAAGATCCGCAGCCGGTCGCCGCCGGGGAGCCGGCGAAGCGCCGTGGTCTTGGTGGGCGTCGGCGGCTCCTCGAGCTTCACGTACCGGCAGCCCTCGACCTCGGCCGCGATGCGCGCCAGGAGCTCCGGCGGCATGAGAACGCCCGTCGTCACCGGCTCGTCCTGCACGACCACGGGGATCCGGATGGCGGCCGCCACGTCCCGGTAGTGGGCGAGGATGGCGTCGGCGCCGCGGAGCCCGATCGGCGGGGCCACCATCACCGCCGCGGCCCCCGCCGCCTCCGCGGCTTGAGAGAGCTCGATGACCGCACCCGTCCCGCCGTGCGACGCGCCGACGACCACGGGGAGGCGCCCGGCCACGTGCTTGAGAAAGATTTCCGCCACCCGCTGGCGCTCCGGGTCCGTCAGCTTGTGGGCCTCCCCCATGATCCCGAGCACGTTCAGCCCGTGGACCCCGCAGCGGATCTCGAACTCGACGAGGGTGGCGATACTCTCCTCGTCCACCCGTCCCGTCTCGTCGAAGGGCGTCACGGTGATGGGAATCACGCCCGCGAGCTCCGTCATCCCCCACCCCCCGTCAGCCGATCACCGATATAATGGAGGCCGCGCGAACGCGGAACGCAAGGAGACGCCCATGCCGCTCCCACCCCCGGTCGAGGCCCTCTGGCGGGATCTGGAAGCCATCCGGGCCGAGGTGCTGAAAGAGGCAGAAGGTCTCTCGCCGGCTGGTCGGTGGGGGAAATCCTCCACCACCCGACGCTCGCGGAGATCGCCACCGGCAAGCTCACCTCCAAGCTCCTCAAGGAAGCGGGCGCGGCGGTCGCGCCCTTCCCCCCCGACCTCCACGCCTTTGCGCCCCTGCCCGCCTGGCCGCCGGGGCCGGCGGAGGCGCCGCCCGGCGTACGTCCGGAGAAGGGGCAGCCGATCGGAAAGCTCCTGACCGACATGAAGGCCACCCGGGAGCGCAGCCGACAGTCCGTCGACCGCCTCGGTGGCGTGGACCCGCGGCCGCTCAAGTGGCGGCACTTCGCCCTCGGCGACCTCGACCTCGCCCAGTGGTGGATGCTGCAGGCGCGCCACGACGCCGACCACCTCCAGCAGCTCAGGCGGGTCAAGACCTCCCCCGGCTTCCCGGCGCGCTAACCCGGCTCGGAGATCACGAGCCGGATCGGCGTCGGCCGCCCGCCGCTCGCCGGATTGTAGATCTGCGGGCAGTTCGAGAGCGCCACGAGCACGTCCATCTCGGCTCGGAGGTCGACGTGGTCGCCCGGCCGCGATGGTCCCACCGCGATGGCCATCGCGCCATCCGGGCCCACCGGGACGTTCATGAAGAAGTTCACGTTCGCGACGATGTCCTGCTTCCCGAGCCCGAGGCGCGCGAGCGCCCGCAGGAAGTTGTCGCGACAGTTCGGCGTCCCCTCCACGCCGTAGCGGAGGCGGTTCGACTCCGCGCTGCAGCACCCCCCGATCGTGTCGTGGCGGCCGACGGTATCGGTCACGATCGTGAAGAGGGGCCGGCCCATGTCCGAGTAGAGGCGATGCCCCGTCGTGAGGAAAATGGTCCCTGCCAGCTTCATCGTGTCCGCCGCGTTGTATCGCTCGCTCGGGTCGGCGGCGTTGTAGCAGAGGAAGTCGACGGCCTGCTGCCCCTCAAGCTCCACGAGGCGCAGGATCTGGCCGCGCCGGACGATCCCCGACCACTCGCCGCCGGGCGGGATCGTCCGGTCGTCCACCACCCGGCCGGCGATGTTCCCCACCCCGCTCTCGCTCACCGGCTTCCTCCAAGCCTCGCCGAACGCTGGGCTATGATAACCCGCCAGCGGCCCCGGGCCCGTCCCCGACGTCCCGAACTGGGCGGGACACGAGTCCGGGATGCGAGTCGGCTTCTGGCGGCTCGAGGCCTGCTCCCCCTTCAACCTGACCGGTCACCCGGCCCTCCAGGTGCCGGTCCGGTTCACGCCGGACGGGTTGCCCGTCGGAATGCAGATCGGGGGGGCGCGTTTCGAGGAGGCGACGATCCTGCGGATCGGGGCCGCCTACGAGGCTGAAACCGGCTGGCCCCGGGGGCGGCCACCGCGCTTGGCATGACGACCCGGGACCGCGTCGGTCGCGGACGCCGGTCCCGGGCCGCCGGCGGTTACTGCTTGACGAGAAAGTGGGAGCGGCGGTTCTGGGCCCAGCAGGACTCGGATCGGTCCATGCAGAGCGGGCGCTCCTCCCCGTACGACACGATCGTGATCCGCACGGGCTGCACCCCGCGCGAGATCAGGTAATCCCGAGTCACCTTGGCACGACGCTCGCCCAGGGCAAGGTTGTACTCGTTGGTCCCGCGCTCGTCCGCGTGGCCCTCGATCAGAAGCAGCGCCGCCGGGTTCGCCTTGAGCCACTTGCCGTTCTCCTCCAGGATCGGCCGGTCCTGCGCCCGAATCTCGTAGCGGTCGAACTCGAAGTGGACATCCCGCAGCGCGGAGAGCTCCATGAACTCTTGCGGCGGGGGTAACGCCGGAAGCGACGTGCCGGTCGCACCGGCGACGCCGGCGAGCAACGACCCCGACCCCGCACCGCCCGTCCCGTCACCCGAGGTCGCGTCGCTGCCGCTTCCCGCGCCCGTGCCCGCCGTCGCGGCCATGCCTCCCGGCCCGGTCCCCGTCGTCGACCCGGCCCCGAGGCCATTCCCCGCGGCGGAGCCGGACTTCGTCGCACAGCCGGACAACGCCATCCCGACCACGCAGAGGATGACGATCGCGAAGTGCCACTGCCAAGGTTTCTGCCCCATGCCACGCCCCTTTCTCCCGCTCGAATGCGGGCCACGCCCCTTCGGTCGCTATCACAATGTCAGAGCGCCGGGCCCGAAAAGAAGGAAAATCTGCCGGCGGCAGGGCGGCGCGGAGGGCGTCGGTTCTCATTTGGGAATTTCAGGCGCCCGGCGTCCCGGAGCGGGCCAGCCGCGCTCGCCGGGGCCGAGGCCATCCGCCCCTCGGGAGCCGCGCCGGAGGCCGGCGGGCACGGGTTCCGTCGGGCGTCCAGGTCGCTCCGGACGCCGGCGGCTCCCGGCGGTCCGTGCTCACTCGGGCCTGGCCCGCGGCTCCCCCGGGGAGCCCGCGCCCCACCGAGTCATGAACCCCTGGAGCTCGGCCAGCCGTCGTTGCTTCTCCGGCGGATCCAGGAAGGCAGCCTGGAACGAGTTCTTCACCACCTGGTAGACATCGCCCCGGCTCAGGTTGAGCGCGCCCTGGACGGCCAGGAGGTTCTCCAGGATGTAGCCCCCGAAGTACGCCGGGTCATCCGAGTTCACCGTGACCCGCAGCCCGAGATCGAGCATCCGCTTCAGGTTGTGCGCTGTGAGGGCCTCGAAGACGCCCAGCTTCACGTTCGAGAGCGGACAGACCGTCAGCGGGACCTCGTCGCGGACCAATCGGTCCACCAGTCCCGGGTCTTCCACACAGCGCACCCCATGGTCGACCCGGGAAACCTTGAGCCGGTCGAGGGCCTGCCAGATGTACTCGGGCGGCCCTTCTTCCCCCGCGTGGGCCACCGTGTGAAAGCCCTGCTCTCGGGCCGCGTCGAAGACGGCGCCGAACTTTTCCGGCGGGTGCCCCAGCTCGGAGGAATCGAGCCCGACCCCGGCGATCCAGTCTCGGAAGGGCCGCGCCCGCCCGAGCGTGTCCATGGCCGCGTCGGCCGGGAGATCGCGCAGGAAGCAGATGATGAGCTTGGAGGAGATGCCGAGCTGGCGCTCGCCGTCCAGGAGCGCGCGGTGGATGCCGGTGACGACCGTCTCGAACGGCACGCCCCGACCCGTGTGCGCCTGGGGATCGCAGAACAGCTCGACGTGGCGGACGGTCTGGCCGGCGACCCGTCCGAGATACGCCCGCGTCAGGTCATAGAAGTCCTGCTCGGTCCGCAGCACCCGCGTGCCGGCATAGTAGATCTCCAGGAACGCCTGGAGGTTCCCGAACTCGTACGCCCGGCGGACTTCGTCGACCGAGCCGAACGGCAGCCTGACGCCGTTCCGCCGGGCCATGTGGAACATGAGCTCGGGCTCGAGTGAGCCTTCGAGGTGGACGTGGAGCTCGCACTTCGGAATCTCGCGAAGGAACGCTCCCATCGAATCCGTCATCGGCCTCGCTTCTCCGCGTCAGCCCGGAGTTGCCGGGAGTCTAGGAGGGGGCCGTGAGGCTGTCAAGCGCCCGGCGGCCGGTTGCGCGACCTGCCGCCTTCTGCTACGGTCTCCACGGACGAGCGCGCACGCGTCTGGCGCCTGTCTGGGCGCGCCGAGAGGCACGACGATGGCCATCATGCGCATCTCCCTCACCGACGAGCAGCGGGCCCTGAAGGCCGGCGTGGCCGAGATCTGCAAGAAGTACCCCGGGGAGTACTGGCGCGAGCTCGACCGAGAGCGCGCGTACCCGGAGGCGTTCGTGACCGAGCTGACGCGGGCGGGCTATCTCGCCGCGCTGATCCCGCCGGAATACGGCGGGGCGGGACTCGGCATCTTCGAGGCCGGCCTGATCCTCGAGACGATCAACGCCTCCGGGGGCAACGCGGCGGCCTGCCACGCCCAGATGTACATCATGGGCACGCTCCTCCGCCACGGCAGCGAGGCGCAGAAGCAAACGCATCTCCCGAAGATCGCGACCGGGGATCTGCGCCTCCAGGCGTTCGCGGTCACCGAGCCCAACGCGGGCTCCGACACCACGAAGCTCCAGACGACGGCCGTCCGGAAGGGCGACCGGTACGTCGTCAACGGCCAGAAGATCTTCATCTCGCGCGTGCTCCAGTCGGATCTCATGCTCCTCCTCGCGCGGACGACCCCGCTCGACCGCGTGAAGCGGAAGACCGAGGGGCTCTCGGTCTTCCTCGTCGACATCCGGAGCGTGAAGGGACTGGAGGTCCGGCCCCTCCGGATGATGATGAACCACTCCACGAACGCCCTGTTTTTCGACAACATGGAGATTCCCGCGACCAGCCTGATCGGCGAGGAAGGCCGGGGCTTCTCGTACATCCTCGACGGCATGAACGCCGAGCGGATCCTCGTGGCATCCGACTCCCTCGGCGACGGTCGCTGGTTCATCGAGAAGGCGGTCGCCTACTCGAACCAGCGGGTCGTCTTCGGCCGGCCCATCGGCGCCAACCAGGGGGTCCAGTTCGCGATCGCCAAGGCCCACACGGCCGTCGAAGCCGCGGAGCTCATGCGGAACAAGGCCGCCGCGCTCTTCGACGCCGGGGAGCCGTGCGGCGCCGAGGCGAACATGGCGAAGTACCTCGCCGCCGAGGCCGCCTGGGAGGCCGCCAACGCCTGCCTGGACTGTCACGGCGGCTACGGGTACGCCGAAGAATACGACGTCGAGCGGAAGTTCCGCGAGGCGCGGCTCTACAAGACGGCGCCGATCAACCAGAACCTCGTGCTGGCGTACGTCGGGGAGCACGTCCTCGGCCTACCGCGATCCTATTGATCGCGGACGCCCGATGAAGTTCCCGCCGCCGCGGTGCTGCACATCCTGCCGATCGTCGTGATCGTCCTGACGCTCGAGCGTTGCATCGTCCGCGCGGGGGTCCTCAGCGGCCTCACGGGCTGACGGGCGCCCATGGCCGAGGTCATCGATCTCCCCACGGCGGCCGGACTGATCCGCGACGGCGACACCGTGCTCATCGGGGGCTCGGGCGGCGGCCACGCGATCCCCGAGGCCTTCCTGGAAGCTCTCGCCGAGCGGTTCCGCGCCACCGGCCGGCCCCGGAACCTCACCATCCTGACCGTGGTCGCCCTCGGGGACTGGGGCACGACCGGGGTGAACCGCCTCGCCGAGCCGGGCCTCGTCAGGCGGGTGATCAGCGGCGGTCTCAACAACACCCCCAAGATCGCCGAGCTCGCGCGGGCAGACCGGATCGAGGCGTACACCCTGCCCCAGGGGGTGCTCTCGCAGCTCTGCCGCGACATGGCGGCGGGGCGGCCGGGTCTCCTGACGAAGACGGGCCTCTACACGTTCGTGGATCCCCGCTACGGCGGCGGCAAGCAGAGCGCCTGCGCTCGGGAGGACCTGGTCGAGCGGGTCGAGATTCGGGGCGAGGAGTACCTCCTCTACCGGACGGTGCCGGTGGACGTGGCGGTCGTCCGGGGCACGACGGCCGACGCGCGCGGCAACATCACGATGGAGGACGAGGCGTACTTCGGCGAGCAGCTTTCCGTCGCCGCGGCCGCCCACAATCGAGGGGGCGTGGTCATCGGCCAGGTGAAGCGGCTCGCGGCCGCCGGGACCCTCCCCGGGAAGCTGGTGAAGGTCCCGGGAGCGCTGGTGGACTACCTGGTCGTCGTGCCCGATCAGCGCCAGACCTACTTGACCGAGTACGACCCCGCGTACGCGGGGATCTTCCGCCGCCCCGACGCCGCGCTCCCGACGCTGCCGCTGGACATTCGCAAGGTGATCGCCCGGCGCGCGGCGCTGGAGCTCTTCCCGGGCGCGGTGGTGAACCTGGGGTTCGGCATCTCCAACGGGATCGCCGCCGTGGCGGCCGAGGAGGGCATCTACCGGGAGCTGACGCTCACCGTCGAGCAGGGGATCGTGGGCGGCGTGCCCGCCGGGGGTCCGGACGCGGGGGCCGGCTACAACTACGACGCCATGGTGGACCAGCCCTACCAGTTCGACTTCTACGACGGGGGCGGCCTCGACGTCGCGTTCCTGTCCTTCGCCGAGGTGGATGCGGAGGGGAACGTGAACGTGAGCCGCTACGGCCGCATCATCAACGGCCCCGGCGGGTTCATCAACATCAGCCAGGGCGCCCGTCGGGTCGTCTTTTGCGGCACCCTGACCGCCGGGGATCTGGAAATCGAGCCCGATGGCGCGGCCGGCGTCCGCCTCGCGCGCGAGGGCCGGGTCCGGAAGTGGGTCCCGCGGGTCCAGCAGGTGACCTTCAACGGGCGCTATGCGGTCCAGCGCGGACAGGACGTGAGGTACGTCACCGACCGGGCAGTCTTCCGGCTCACGCCGGAGGGCATCGAGGTGGTCGAGGTGGCGTCCGGCATCGACCTCGCACGGAACGTCCTGAAGCAGATCGAGTTCCCGGTGCGCGTCTCCCCCGCCCTGCGCCCGATGGACGCGCGGCTGTTCCGCCCGGAGCCCATGCAGCTCGGATCCGAGTTTCGCGCGCGGGCGTCCGCGCGCCCGGGGAGACGCTGACGTGGCGAGAGATCTCATTCGCTGCACGACGGCGGACGGCGTCGCGGTGCTGACCCTGAACAACCCCCCGCTCAACCTGGTCACCCTCGAGCTCACGCGGGAGCTCCACGCGGCGCTCGACCGGCTGGCGGGAGACCCCGGGGTCCGCGTGCTGGTGGTCGCCGGCGCCGGCGAGCGGGCGTTCTGCGCCGGCTCGGACGTCCACGAGTTCGCGGCGGTGCGCGAGGACGTCGTGCCCC
>CAZDYT010000134.1:0-8710 GCA_964509395.1 uncultured bacterium | reverse complement strand
TCCGGCTGGAGCTCACCGGGGCGGCGACGGGGAGCGAGTGGTCCATCGCGGAGGCGGAGTGGTACGTCACCGGGACAGGCGAGTGAGCGCGGCCCCCGACCACGGCGCCCTGTTCGTCTACGCCGCCGGCGGGCCCTCCGCGCCTGCGGCGGCCCTTGATGGACCCACGCTCGCCGGCGCGCTGCGGGCCGCGGGCGTCGCCCGCCTCTACGCCGACCACGGCTGGAGCAGCCGCGTGGCGCTGGCGGCTCCGGAGATCGGCACGATGCCGGCGAACCTGGCTCTCGATGCCTACGGCTTCGTGGGCGCGCCGACGGAGTTCCTGCCCGAAGTCCGTTGGGCGCCGGGCTCCGGCGCGCTCCTCGAGCCGCCGGACGCCGCGGGGTTCGCGGACGCCGCGCGAGCCGGCGGGCTCGGGTTGGCACGGCGAGAGGTCGGGGGCCTGGTGCTCTTCACCTATGCCCCGCCGCGAGCGTCGCCAGGCACCCCCCTCTCAGCCGCGGCCCTCCGGGTGACCACCTCGCGCGAGTCCGAGCGCGCGGCCCTCGCCGTCGATGGAGATCCGAAGACGCGATGGGCCACCGCGCGGCCGCAGACGCCCGGGGACTGGGTCCGCATCGAGGTCGCCAGCCCGCGCGCGGTGCCGGCGGTGCGGCTCTGGACGGCGCACCCGGCGGATTCCCCCCGCGGGCTCGCGCTGGAAGCGATGGCCGCGTCCGTGAAGCTGAGGGTCCCATGAGGCTGAGTCCGGAAGGTCTCCCACGCTGCTGGAAACAGCTCCGAGCACGGTACGAAATCCACCTCGCGAGCTTCGAGGAGTGCCGAGGCGACCGCCGCCGCCACCCGCAGACCGCGGCGCGTCAGGAGTACGGTCGCAACTTCCAGGAACACGTACTCGAGCAGGAGGGCACGCCCCCACTCACCGGCCACGAGTCGCTCCATCGCGCGTGCGGCCGCGTGGTGGTGGAGGTCACGCGCGTTGTGGTAGGCGATGAGGAAGCTCGAGTCGAGGACGACCACGGCTAGAGGCGCCCTCAGACCCCGTACACGATGGCGTCGATCTCTTCGCTGAGCCGCTCGTTCCCCTCGGGGTACTCCTCAGGTCTCAGATCGCCCAGGCTGCCCCGCTTGGGTACGGGCTCGGGCTGGGTCGCGGTCAAGTACACCCGGATGGCTTCGTTCACGAGTTCTCCCACCGTCTTCCCGGTCAAGGCCGCCCGCGCCTTCAACGCCCGGTAGGCCTGCTCGTCAAGGTTCCGAATCGTGGTGTCCACAGCGGCATGGTAACACAAGCGTTCGTCGCGTGCGGACGCATGCGAAACGCTAGGGTCCCCACTCACTCTTGGCGAGCGCCCGCCCGAGCTCCCGGAGCACCGCCAACGCCGGCTGCACTGGATCCCGCCTTGTGCCGGCGAATGCGGGCAGTATCAGGCTTCCCGGTGACGCTGAGCCGACCCAGCCGGCGGAGGCAGGGCGCACCCTTCGCAGAGCGCGAGCACGAAGCCGGCGTCCCGGAGGGCCGCCTCCGCGTCGTGGGCTGCGGCGCTCGGCCAGCGCGCCCAGGCCCTCGTCCCCGTAGTAGCTGATCTCGCGCTCTTCCCTGAGCGGGCGCGAGGTCGAGATCACCCGATGGAGGCGCTGCGCGAGTGAGGCGGGGAACCTCTCCGCGTGCTCGCGAATGAAACTGCCGACGTCATGCGCATGGGGGCAGCCGGGAGAGAAACGGCGGCGCAGCCACGGCGCGCGAGCGGCGCGGCGAGCCGCTGTCGGCTACCCCGACACCAGCTCCACGCCGCCCTCAATCATCCGGTCGAGGGTCGAGGCCACGGCGCGGTACTCCGCCTCCGTGTAGAGGTAGGGCTCAGATCGCAGACGTGTCGAATCCGGACGGACGGGAACGTCAAACGACCTCGCGGACAGCCGACCGGAGGGAGGGCCAGCGCTGGACAGGGGCCGCCGATGTCGCTCTTGACGGCATCATGGAGAGGCATATAATTGAGGCATACACGGGAGGTGCTCTAGATGCGCACGACCATGAGCCTTGACGACGCCTTGATCAAGGAGCTGATGGAGGTCACGGGGACCAGGACGAGGACCGAAGCCATCCACCTGGCTATCTCCGAGTTTATCCGGAGGAAGAAGCTCCAGGGGCTGAAGGCCCTCTCGGGAAAGATCCAGCTTGCCGACACTTGGCAGGATCTGGAGCAGGTGGAGCTCGGGGAGCAGGAGAAGCAGGAGCGGCGACGGCGTGGTCATCGTTGACACCTCGGCCTGGATCCCATTCTTCAACGAGCCGGGGTCTCGGGAGAAGCGCGAGATCGATGCCCTGATCGATGCGGACCGCCCGGTCCTGGTCGGGGTGGTGCTGGCCGAACTGATTCAGGGATGCCGGACCCCGGCGGAAGCCGACACGGTCATCTCCAAGCTCAGCGGCCTCCGCTTCCTCGAGGCCGGATTTGCCACCTGGAAGCGAGCGGGGGAGCTCTCGTTTTCGCTCAGGCGCAAAGGCGTCACCCTTCCTCTCTCCGACCTCGTCATCGCTGCCCTTGCGCTCGAGCACCGCTGCGGGGTGTACGCCCTCGATCCTCACTTCGAGCAGGTCCCTGGCCTCGCTCTCCACAGATCTGCCGGGGTCAGGCGTGAGTAATTGCGCTACGATGCCGCCGGCAACCTCGGCAAGTCCGCCCTGGTGTGACCAGCTGCTGAGCGACGGCTCGTCCCGGGTCAGCGTGACGACGCTGGCGGCGGCGTCGATCGTCACCGTGAACCGAGCGAGGAAGTCGCGCCCGAGGAGACGATCTCCTGGGCAGAGCTGATGAGCCGAGCTACCTCCGCCCGGGTGTAGTGCGTCCTGGGAGACCCCGAGGGATGCGCATTGGGGGAGCGCGCCGGGATGTAGGCCTTGTCGAGCTCCAGCGCCGCCTCACGCAGGGGCTCGGCGACCGCATGCCGCGCCGCCAGCTCCGTCAGCAGGCCGGCCACGGGAGTCCCCGCTTCACTTCAGCTTCAGCTGAGGCAAAAACGGCGACTCCGGTCGAGGCACTAGCTTCTGCTGGACGCAGTCGACCCGCAAATCCAACGTCTCAAGCACCACCTGGCCAATCAGGGGCTCGCTGGCGGGCGGACCCACTACGCAGTTCAGGCTGGTGCTTCGATTCCCAATCCTGACCGTGACGATGCCGGCCAGCGGGCGCTCCTCTTTCCGCTCGTCGGCGTAGGTCACAATGACCTTCCCGGCTTCCCGGAGGCCCAAGGCCTCAACCAAGTCCTGTGGCAAAACCAACATGACGGCCCCAGTGTCTACCAATCCCTGGACCTTCGCGACGCGCATCTGTTCCGCCTTCAAGTATCCGAGACGCACGAGCTCTTGGTCGACCGCGTTTTCGAGCTCCAACTCGACCTTGACTTCGCCCATCTCTCTCCCTGTGGCCACAAAGGTCACCGCCCCGTCGTTCCCCTCAGGGCCTCCGCGAACGCTTCATCATGGCGTTCGGACACCGGCGACAGCCTGCCCTGGCGCGAGCGGCCCGCCCCGACGAACGGGAAATCCTTCACGGTAAGGCGCCGTCGCGGGGTTTGGCCGCCCAAGGATTGGGCAAGCAGCTCCCGCACCAACGCCGAGATGGAGCACCCGCGCTCGAAGGCGCGACGCCGCAGGGTCTCGTAGCTCTGCTCGTCGAGTTGAATCTGAGTCCGCCTCATGCCGGGTACCATGACCCAATGCCATCATGATGTCAAACGGCCGGCTCCGGGGACCGGCTACCGGCCCCGGGCCGGATCATGTCGTCAAGCGAGGCCGACGCGGATCCGCGAACCGGCGACCGGCGTGACCGACAGACAGGGCCAAACGACGGTCGGGCAGTCGCCGCCAGCTTGGCCTTCACGAGCCGGATCACATCCCCGGCCAGCGCCAGGGCGCGGCGGGCGTCGCTCGCGTCGAAGGCCTCGGCGGGGATGCCTCTCGGGAGGCTGTTCGGATACCGGGTCGGCACGTAGTAGTGGTCGAGGGGCGCCGCTCGTGCTCGCAGGGCCCGGAAGTCCTCGGCCAGCTTCCCGCATTCCTCGGCCAGGTCTGCCACCGAGTGGCCGAGCACCTGCTCGGCGCCGCGAGCATACGGAAAGGCCTTCAGGGCCTTCCCGGCCGCCGGCTGGCAGAGAAAGCAGGCCAGGCTGTACCGACTACCGGCCGAGCTGTACTCGGCGTCGCTCAGGTCATGCTCGGCCTGCCGGAGCCAGCGGGACCCCTCTGCCTTCGGATCAGGCTTCATACACGACCTTGCCGCGCGCGAGCGCCGCCCGGACGAACGGATTGCCCTCCGCCATGGTCCTGAACTCCTCGGGCGTGTAGACGAATAGGTCCAGGGCGACGGACGGGTTGAGTGCGCGATAGAACCGTTCCAGCCGGCGCGTGAACCTCTCCTCGGACGGAGCGACCAGGATGAGGTCGAGATCGCTCGTGTGCCCGACGCGCCCGGACGCCAGCGAGCCGAACAGAACGGCCTCGCGCACCCCGAGCCGCGGGAGCTCGCCGAGGATGCGCCGGAGCTCCGCCTCAAGCCGCGCGCGCCGTTCGTCGCTCGCTCCCCAGCGCACAGTCGTCCGACTCACACCGCCACTGTAATCCGGACGGCCCCGAACATCAAAGAGCTGGGACCCCGGTGACGCCGAGCGGATGGCCCCTGGGGCTAACCGGCGGGCGGGAGCAGGATGGATTCCTCGCAGAGCGCGAGAACGCCTCGCGTTGGCGCGGTGCGCGCCGGCTGGAAGCGGATCGCCACGACCGGCATGAGGGGCTTCCGGGGTATCATGGGCCGACATGATCCGCAGGAAGGCACTGCCCCCTGATGTCGCGACGCGGTTGGAGACCCTGGGCTCGGCACTCGCGTGCTGCCCGGGCGTGCTGTTCGGGTACGTCTTCGGCGGGGCCGCGTCCGGTCGCCTTACTCCATTAAGCGACGTCGATGTCGCGGTGTACCTGGAGGATTCGGTGGACCCCGTAGACGCCCGGTTCGCGGCGATCCGGGCGGTGACGCGCCACCTGGGGACGGACGAAGTCGACGTGGTAGTGCTCAATACCGCGCCGACGGCCCTCGTCGGTCGGATCCTGCAGACCCGGCGCGTGGTGTACGATCGCGACCCGTTCCAGCGACACCGGTTCGAGTCGCACGCCCTCCGGGAGTTTTTCGACTTCAGACTTTTCGAGCAGCGCCTGTTCGCTCGCGGGGCCCGCCGTGGTTGATCGGGAGCTGCTCCTCCGAAAGCTGGCGGACCTTGCCCGGTACCTCGCCCAGGTGTCGGAGTTCCGCGACATCACCGCCGCGCAATACGGGGGCGACTGGAAGGTTCAGCGCATCGTGGAGCGGACGCTTCAAATGGCCATCGAAGTTTGCGTCGACGTGGCCAACCACGTGATCGCAGACCGGAGCCTGCGCGTCCCCGCCACGTATGCGGAGGCGTTCGAGGTGCTGGCGGAGGCCGGGCTGCTAGATCCCGCCGAGCGCGATGCGATGGTCCGAATGGCGGGGTTCCGGAACGTGTTGGTGCACGAGTACGCCCGAATTGATCCCGCCATCGTTGTGCGCATCCTGCGGGAGCGTCTGGACGACCTGGCCCGGTTCGGGAGCGCGGCGCGTGCATGGGTCGAGGCTGGAAGCTAGTGGGATTCCAACAAGTTAGACGACGATCTTACAGGAGCTCACGAAATTCATCTTCGGTGAGACCTGCGTCGCGGACGATACCTCCCATAGTGAATGCGTTTACGGGGTTGTGTCTGGGGATGGTAAGGATCCTGACGCCGTCGCTCAACACGATATGCTTGCCCTGCCGGACAATTCGCAACCCGGCCACCCGGCCTTCTCCAAGGCGCGAACGGCATCCTGGTGGTTGATGCCAGGAATTTTCGGCACGCCTAGGTGGTAACCTCAACCTCGCGCACTGTCGCACCTTCTAGAAGCTGATCGCGGGCCGCGAGATACTCTTGGATCGCGTCCTGGATGTTCAGGAGCGCCTCCTCTTCGGTAGATCCCTGGGACCAACAGCCTGGCAGGCCGGGGACCGAAACGCTGTACCCCTCCTCTGTCTTCTGAAGGGCGATCTTGTACTTCATCACTCACCTCCCACAATAGTATAAGTCAGCGCGCGTTGTCGCAGTCCGTCTAACGTTTCCGTTCACCGGTCGCGACCGCGCACTGCGAGGTACCAGTCAGCCGCGTGAAGCCGGCCTTCGTGACTTCACTCCAAGGGAAGCCTCGTCGGGGGTACTTCATGCCGGCAAGCGGCGCGGGCGTCTCAAGTACCCAGTAGAGCTCATCGGGTATGCGACTTCGCCAATCGCCTTCCCACTTCCCGGTTCGATCAGCGGCATAGTGACTCTGCTCTGATGCCTAAGGCTCGCTCACCCGCGGCGAGCGAATGCGAGCCAGCGGTCCGCTCGACGGCGGGGTTGGGTCCTAACAGACCGGCGGCGGAAGCACATACCCCTCGCAGAGCGCGAGCACGAAACCGGCGTCCTGGAGGGCCGCCTCCGCGTCGTGGCCTGCGTAGAGCCGCTCGGGCGGCGCGCCCACGGCTTCATCGCCGTCGAAGCTGATCTCGCGCTCCTCCCGGAGCCGTCACAGCTCGAACACTTCCCCCGGGACCAGGTCGGGCTTCAAGACCCAGTAGCGGGTCTGCCCGAGTATCCGCCGTTCGGCCCCGAGGCGCTTCAGCGAGGCTTCCAAGCGCGCCAGGACGGATTGGAAAAACCCCTCGCGATCGTAGAGCAGCAGGGCGTCTTCCACAAGGTCGAGGTAGAGCGGGACGACCCGAGCGGCCTCCTTACGTGTCTTGAGATGCCGGGCGAGGCGCGGGCGAAGCCTCATGGCTCGGAGGCGCACAAGCTCGCCCTCGAACTCCCGGTCCACGTCCTCGAGCAGGCGGAGACGCGCGAAGCGCCCCGGAGGAAACTCCTCCCCCACGATCAGGAGGTCGATGTCCGAATCCGGCCCTGCCTCCCCGCGCGCCACGGACCCGAAGAGGACCACCGAGACCAGGTTCTCCCGCAGCGCGCCCCGGAGCGCCTCGGCATAGCGCTCCGCCGCACGCCTCAAGGCCAGGTTGACCTCCGCATGATCGGCAGGCGACCGGATGCTCATCGTCGCTCCGTCATTGTACCTTCCCGCGCCCCGGCCCCGCCGAACGGTCCACCGACACCGGGAGGCCGGGCCCGGGGAGTCACGGAGAGACACCCGCAGGCGTCGTGACGAAGGTCCCCGCTCAGGCGAGCAGCCCGAGTTCCCTGAGCGCAGCGAGCACAGGGGGCAGCGGCTCCTGCCAGCACCAGGCGACCCTGAGCCCAAAGCCGGGGAGAACCTCAGACCGATAGATCCCGTCCGGATCGACCGGCGCGCGCTGGTAGCGGCCTTCGGCGTCGAGCCGGTAGAAGTCCGCGCGTCGCTGCTCAGGGTCGAGGAGCCAGTACTCCCGCACCCCACCCAGCTCGTACTCGGCGAACTTCTCGCCCCGATCCCGGAGCCGGCTCTCCGGGGAGACGATCTCGACCACGAGGTCGGCGGGCCCCTCGAGGTACGTTTCTCGGAGGCGGTCCTGGTGCTCTGCCGCAACGAAGAGGACATCAGGCTCGCGGCCGCTAGGGACGTTCGCCAGCCGCATCAGAAACGGCGCCCCCAGAACCCCGCCCAGTGCCCGCCTTTCGACATAGATGATCAGGACCGCTGCCAGAAACCCACGAAGAGCCTGGTGGCGTCTCGACGCCGGCGAGACCATCTGCACCTCCCCGTCCAGCCACTCGGCCCACGTGTCCTCGTCGCACCAGGCCAGAAACTCCTCGAACGTGAGCTTGCCCGCCGGCACCGCGCGCCCTCTCTCGCCGCTCCGCTCGGCCATCTCCGACAGCTCCGGCGCGCCCTCTCAGCGGAACACGTCCGTCAAGCGGATCGTCAGGCCCGGCAAGACATCCTCCCCCTCGAGGGGCTCTGCCTCGCGCACGAAGCGCGCCGATCCGTCCGCGCGATACACGGTCGCCGTCTTCGCCTGCGGCGCGACGACCCAGACCAGGCGGGCGCCCCCATCCAGGTAGTCCCGCACCTTCTGCTGAACGTCCACCGGGTTGTCCGAGGGAGAGAGCACCTCCACCGCCAGATCGGGCGCACCCGTGAGAAAGCCCTGGGGGAGCCGACCCCCCGGGAGCCTCGGGGTGGACACGAACGCCACGTCAGGAGCCCGCACCCGCTCTGGATCATAAGGAAGGCTCAGTAGGAAGCCCACATCCCCTACGACGACCTCACCGCCCCCGTGCTGCTCCACGTGATCGGCGAGCTTGCGGGCAATGCTCAAAGTGACCTGCCCGTGCACTCCCCCAACCGGTGTCATCTCCACGACCTCGCCGCTGACCAGTTCCCGCCGCACGTCCCCTTCGCCGAGCCGCCAGAGCTCCTCGGCCGTTACACGGGGCTTGGTGGTCATTTCGCCCTCCTTCTCCAAGCAACCCCGCCCTGGCCGGCTACGGGGTCTCGCGCGCGAGGGTGGCGAGCGCGCGCTCGAGGGCCACGGCGAGCTCCTCCACCCCGCGCTCGGTCATGGGCGTCGAGCGGCAGGCGAGCCCGTTCGTGTTGACGAGCACGCCCGCGTCCAGGAGGTGGTAGAAGGGCCGCTCCGTCCGCGCCGCGCCGGCGGGGTCGGCGGCGTCGCGGTAGTTCCGGAGCGGACGGTC
>CAZDYT010000133.1:6614-8719 GCA_964509395.1 uncultured bacterium | reverse complement strand
CCGGTGTTATCATGAGCGGTCTGGTGTCGGGGATCTGGCCCGGCGTGGACCTGGTCTTCCGGCAAGCGCGCGGCCACCTCAAGTACGAGTTCGTCGTCCACCCCGGCGCCCGGGTGGAGGCCATCCGGCTCGCCTACCGCGGCGCCGACGGCCTCTCCCTCGACGCCTCCGGCAACCTCCTGATCCGCACCCCCCTCGGCACGCTGACCGATTCGCACCCCGCGAGCCACCAGGAGACCGGCGGCAAGCGCGTCCCCGTGGAGAGCCGCTTCGAGCTCGCGGCCGACGGCGTCTACAGTTTCGCGCTCGGGGCGGGGTACGACCCTCGCTACGCCCTGATCATCGACCCCGGGATCGGCTACTCCACCTTCCTCGGGGGGGCAGGAAAGGACGTCGGGAACGCGATCGCCGTCGACGCCGCCGGCAACGCCTACGTCACCGGTTCGACGACGTCCGCGAACTTCCCCATCGCGGGCTTCTCGTTCGACGCCACGTTCAACGGCGGCACCGACGCCTTCGTGGCCAAGTTCGATCCCGACGGGATCCTGGTCTACGCCACCTACCTGGGCGGAAACGGGACCGACGAGGGCATCGGGATCGCCGTGTGGTGCAACACAGTCTGCAACGTCTACGTGACCGGGAACACCAATTCGACCAACTTCCCGGTACAGAGCACCGTGCAGGCGTCCCTACGCGGCCTGCGCGACATCTTCGTCACGAAGCTCGACCCGACTGGTGCTTCCCTGGTCTTCTCGACGTACCTCGGCGGCAGCCGTGACGACCAAGCCGGCGGCATCGCGGTGGATGCGTCCGGTAACGCCTACGTCGGGAGCAGCACGTTCTCGAGCAACTTCCCCACCTCGAAGAACAAGTTCCAGTCCCAAAACCGCGGCGGGTGGGACGGCGCCCTGACGAAGCTGACGTCGAGTGGGGGTCTCGTCTACTCGACATACCTCGGCGGGAGCGGCGACGACTTCATCAACGGCATTGCGGTGGACGGTGCCAACAACGCCTACGTGACGGGCTCCACGGCCTCGACGAACTTCCCTAGGACGACGGGCGCCTACCAAACCACGCAAGCCGACGGCGGCGCGTTCGGCGACGCCTTCGTCGTGAAGATGAACGCTACGGGAACGGTGCTCCTCTACGGCACGTATCTGGGTGGCAACCAGGCCGACTCGGCTCACGGTGTCGACGTGGACGCCGCCGGCAAGATCTACATCACCGGCTACACCCGGTCAGCAAACTTCCCCCACACCCTCGGTAGCTTCAACGGCTCCGGGCTCGCCGACGCGTTCGTGGCGAAGCTCGATCCCTTTGCCTCCACCTCTGTGCAGCTCGTCTACTCCGTCCTGCTCGGCGGGGACGGAACGGACGTCGGCGACGCCATCGCCGTGGACGACTCGGGGAACGCCTTCGTCGCCGGCTACACCGATTCCGGCACCCAGTTCCCGGGCATTCCCACGACTTTGACCTTCGACCCCTTGGTCCTCGACTGCCGGTCGAACACCGACGCCTTTGTCGCGAGCGTGGCCGCCAGCGGCTCGGGGCTCCTCTACGCCGCCTGCCTGGGGGGGAACCCGAGTGTCGACATGGGACACGGGATCGCTCTGCACCCGGTCGGCACCGTCTACGTCACGGGGGAGGCCTCCGCGAGCGACTTCCTCCCCATCGTCCAGGCGTATCAGTCCTTCTACCAGGGCGGCACCAGCGATGCCTTCGTGACGAAGTTGACGGTGGGCACCTCCACGGCCGTGACGTCGAGCACCAACTCGTCGACGTTCGGGCAGTCCGTGACGTTCACGGCGACCGTGAGCGTGATCCCGCCAGGCGCGGGGACGCCGACCGGCATCGTGACTTTCAAGGACGGCGCCACGACACTGGAAACCAAGACCCTGAGCGCGTCGGGTCAGGTGACATTCAACACCGCCTCGCTCGCCGCGGGTACCCACGCCATCACGGCCACGTACCAGGGCGACACCTTCTTCAGTGCCAGCACGGGCACGCTCGACCCCGCCCTGGTCGTGAACCCGGCGCCGACTACGACCGCGATCAGCGCGCCCGCCATCACCTACAACGCCAGCGGCGTCGTCACGGTGACGGTG
>CAZDYT010000133.1:0-6514 GCA_964509395.1 uncultured bacterium | reverse complement strand
TCGTCACGGTGACGGTGTCGTCGGCGGCCGGCATCCCCACGGGCAACGTCTCGCTGACCGTGGATGGAGGAGCCGCGGTCACGCAGGCGCTGTTTGGGGGGACGACGACGTTCACCGTTGTCGGCCCCAACGCCGGCGATCATCCGCTGAGCGCGAGCTTCCTGGGATCGCAGAACTTCGCCCCCAGCGGACCGGTCGCGGGCAACCTGCACGTGAACAAGGCGCCGACGATGACCTCGGTGACGTCGTCCCTCAACCCATCCCAGTCCGGCCAGGAGGTGACGTTCACGGCGACGGTGAGCGCCCAGCCGCCAGGGTCGGGGACTCCGGCGGGAGACGTCACCTTCAAGGACTTTGCGGCCGTCATCGGCACGCCGATGCTGAACGCGCCCGGCCAAGCGACGCTCACCAAGTCAGACCTCACGGTGGGATTCCACTCGATCACGGCGGTCTATGGCGAAACTGAGAACTTCTTTGGCAGCACCTCGCTGGCGGTGGGGCAGAGCGTCCTCGCCGTACCCAACATCACGGCCGTCGGCACCCTCTCCCGCGGCGGCGTGGATCAGACCTTCCTGATCACGGGGACGGGCTTCAGCGCGCCGCCGAACGTGAGCGTCGCCTTTAACGACCCCCTGATCACCGTGGATCAGGAATCGATCAGCCCGACGCTGACCGG
This sequence comes from uncultured bacterium, assembly GCA_964509395.1. GTDB lineage: Bacteria > Methylomirabilota > Methylomirabilia > Rokubacteriales > DASRDR01 > CAZDYT01. Next base: position 5,838 of record CAZDYT010000133.1, on the reverse strand, counting down.
CCTCGCGGTCACCGTGACCGTGGCCCAAGAGGCGCTGGAGGGCAATTTCGTCGACGCAGGCGGGACAGTCTCCCGGACGGTGACCGCCACGAACCTCAACTCCGATCTGGCCGACACGTTCAGCCCAGTCCCCGTCTCCGCGCCGGTGAGCGGCCAGCTTCAGACCCTCGGGGCCGGAAAGATCAGCCAGAGCCTCAGCAGCCCGCCGCCCTCGCCGACGATCAGCAGCCTCACTCCGAACCAGGGGCCCCTCGGCCTCACCGGCGTGGTCATCGGCGGCTCGAACTTCGCGAACAAGGCCAGCGACAACGCCGTGAAGTTCGCCGGTGCCGGCGGCACCCGGGTGCCGGCAACTGTCACGTCCGCGTCGACCACGTCACTCACGGTGACGGTGCCGGCCGGCGCCGTGGACGGCCCGGTGACGGTCACGGTTGGCGGCATCGTCAGCAACGGCGTGAACTTCCTCGTGACCAGTCCGAAGCTCGCGTCCGTCGACCCGGCTGGCGCCGTCCAGGGGACTGCGAATGTCGTCGACCTCTACGGGACCAAGCTCGCGAGCACCATCACGACCAGCAACATCACGTTCGGCACCGGCATCACGGTCAACTCCGTGACAGCCGTCGATGCTCCCGACCCCAACGGGTTCGTGACCCACTTCCAGGTGGGCGTGGCCATCGCCGTGGGCGCATCGACAGGGTTCCGCGACGTGACCGTGACGAATCCAAGCCCCTTCGGCGGGTCCTCCACCCTGCTTCAAGCGTTCGAGGTCAAGTCGCCCACCCGCTTCGACGTGTCACTCGTTGACAACACGGGCACCCCCATCACCGGAACCTGGGTGCCCGAAGTGGGCACGGTCACGGTGACACGGGACTCGACCGGGAAGTGTGTCGCCCCGTACACCGTCACCCCGGTGCCCGTCATCGTCCAGGCGGACTTCGTCGGCGCCTCGCCGCCCGCCACGGCCACGTTCACGCTCCTCAACACGTCCCGCAACCCGGGGACGGCGGTCAACGAGAACTGCGAGCTGGATCCGCTCAACCCGAGGTACGACCTGAGCTGGAGCCAGACCGACCCGTCAGTCCAGAGCCTGAGCTCCGTGGGGCCGGTGTCGGGGATGCCTACGCGCTTCCAGGCCACGGCGTGGGTCTGGGACTGGGGGGCCAGCGGGACCATCAGGGTCACGGGCGGGACGTTCAGTGGCACGCTCCGGGTCCCATTCGACGCGGACGGGGACGGCGTCCCGAACGTCCTCGACCCGAATCCGCAGAATCCGGCCGATCCCACCCTGGCCGGGCTGACCCCCTTCGATCGGTACCGGGGCATTTACCAGAAGGTGTCGAACGCTCCGTGCACCAACTGTCAGGTGCTGGACCACCAGCGGCTCGGGGCTTCGCGGCACCTGTTCGTCCGGCCGCTCGGGTTCGCCACCAACCCCCCGGACGGGAAGTGCGGTATCAACCCGTCAACGGGGGAGCGACTGACCGACTCGAAGCCGTGCCCGCCCTTCTCCGTCGGCGGGGCCTTCGCGGAGCGGGGGATCGAGGTCCACGACGTCAGCAGCTCCTTCACGGACACGACAGAGTTCCCGCGAAAGTCGCTGATCGACCCGACCAAGGCGACGCTCGACATGATGACGGTCACGTACGACTGGGTCAACTGCAAGAGCGGGGAGCCGTGCGACCACACGAGGAGGCTCGGACCCCGGCAGTGGCAGACCTGGACCCTCGCCTTCAGCGGCGTTGGGGGCACGGACCCCAACACCGGGCTGCTTTTCTACGGGGCGCCCACGGTGGTGAAGAAACAAGTCGAGGTCATCGTCGTCTTGGACAAGCCGTACCTGAACCAAACGAACTACGTGTCGCCGCTGTGCGAGACGACGACCGACTGGACGACCATCGGGCTGCCGCCGCTCGCCTGCACCGGCGACGCGTTCGACGACAATGGCTCGTTGACGATAGATCCCGCGTCAGATCCCATGAATCCCACGCTAGCGGCCGGAGAGGTGGCCGGGACCAACGCGAAGCCGGCCGGGCCGATCTACGATCCCACGAGCTTCAGCCGGGACTTCAGCCGGTTCGACGTCAACAAGGACGGGTGCCCGGATCTGCCCCTCATCGACGACCCGAACGCGATCCTTCCTGCGGAGCGCTGCGATCCCGCGACGGCCCTCACGGCATCCTCCGCGCCAAACCCGGCGAAGCAGGCGACGCTCCCGCAGATCATCCAGTTGCTGATCACGCACGAGATGTTCCACGCGTGCGGCGCCCTGCACGACGCGGATCCCACCAGCGTCGTGAACGAGGTCACGAACAACTGGAATCGCGCCGGGCACATCTCGGACCAGGCCGCCGCGCAGTGCTTGATCCACAACAAGGGAGTCGGCAATTGAGGGAAGGTGTCGTCATGCGAACCGCGGGGCTCTCGCGCGTCTGGCCGGCGGCCGCGCTTCTCGCGCTTTCGGCGCTCGCGCTCCCACAGCCGGCGATGAGCCAGGTGTCTTGCCCGCCCAAGGTTCCGCCGGATCCGCCGTTCGAGGCCACGCTGAAATGGCAGGACCCGCAGCAGACCGGGCCGTTCGATTCAGACCCCTCGAAGCCGCCGCCGATCGCGATCGTCCTCCAGCTCTGCAACGTGAGCGGCTCTGACCTCAAGACGCCCGACGGGACGTCCAAGGCCCCGTACTGGCTGCGGCTGGTCGTCACCGACGCGAAGGGCGGCACCATCACCAGCGGCGAGCACACGGAGATCTTCCCGCTCTCCTGCTCCTCGCCGAGCCTGCTCGCCCCCACCCAGGTCCTCCCCGCCGAGGTGATCCCTTCGACATTCGAACGCGAGTTCTCCATCGACGACCTCCGGCAGTTCTACCCCCCGCCACCGGCCCGCTTCCCGCCTGGCCAATACTCCGTGAAGTTCGTGAGCCTGTTCAAGACGGGCGACCACATCCTCACCGACTGCTTCGGGGCCGTGGGCAAGCCGCGCCTCAATCTCGACCCGGCCCCGCCCTCGAACTACAAGGGTTTTACCGTCGCCTCGACGAACAGCCTCGCGTTCATCATCTGCTGCTTCAAGTTCGTGGGCTTCGGCGCGCCGGCCAGCGCTGCCACGGCAAACGCCAACCTCTGTAACACGGCACCCTCCGTGAAGAGGAACTTCGGAACCACGCTTCCGCTCAAGTTCCAGTTGCTCGACGCAAACAACGCGGTGGTGTCGTCGGCGGTCCCCCTGATCTCCGCGCAGCCGTGTCAGAACGGGACGCCCGGCGCTCCACTCACCGTGGACCTGGGGCAAGGGTCGGTACCCACGAATACGTTCCGGTTCGATCTGGGCGGCCAGCAGTACGTCTTCAACCTGGACACCGCGGTGCTCCCGCCAGGCGATTACCAGATCAACGCGAGCCCCGGGGATGGCCAGACCTACTCGATTCTGCTCGAGACGCAGTGATCGTGCGAGGCCGGATTCGCGCGCCGGTGACGGGTCGCGCCCTTCGCCGGCACGGAGGAGGAAATGCAATGCGACGAACGGCGATCATCCTGACGCTGGTTCTCTCAGCCGCTCTGCTCAGCAGCTCCGACGTGCGGGGCGGCGGCGGCGCCAACAACCCTCCCCTTACACCCTGCGCGCCTGACGGCTCTTTCTCCGACATCAGCGGCTGCAGAACAATCGTCCCGGGGACCGCGACCGGCGCCCTCATCGTCGGAAGCTTCTTCCTCGACCCCCACAATCCCGGGGTCACCTCCACGGCCAGCGACATCTTCGAGATCAAGCTAAGCCTCAAGGAAGGAAACACGACCGTCAGCAAGGTCAAGGGCACGATCATTCCCCAGCCGGGAACTGCTTTAGCGCTCGGGTGCGTCGCGAGCAGCCCCTTTACGCTGGCTCGGTTCGGGTATGACCCGGATAAGCAAACCACGCTCTACGACTGGATCAACGAGAGTGCGGTCGTCGAGCTCTTCGCCCCTTTCGCGCTCCCGGGGGTCCCGGGCGGGATCACGGCAGCCACGCGGGCCCTCAACGATCCGGTAATCACACTGGTCGCCGGTGCTGAGTGCGTGAAGGACCCGCACAATCCAGGACCCCTGTTTAACCCCGACGAGTCGCCGGATGGTGCCGAAGGTTTGCTGCGATTCTTGGCGGTGGTTCGGTTCCGGGTCCCGTGTGACCCGGGCCTGGCAGTGACGGACACCTGCTCGCACAGCCCGGAGATCCCCTGACCGGGGCTTCAGCTTCGTAGAAGCCAGGGCCGTCTTCAGTGCGGTGAAGGACCTGCACGGTGCCGCCTGGCTTACCATCCTCACGCTCGCGATCAGCGCCTCCGGCGTGGGTCGGGACGCCGGGGCGACGGACGGGATCCAGGGCTCGGAGACCTATCGGCCCGAAGTCGTCGGCCAGGTCGGGGTGGTGGCGGCGGGGCGCCACTTCGCGGCCGAGGCGGGGATGCGCATGCTGGCCCGCGGCGGGAACGCCGTGGACGCCGGCGTGGCGGCGACGTTCGCCGCGGCGGTCACGGAGATCTCCCACTTCGGCCTCGGCGGCGAGGTGCCCATCGTCCTCTACCTCGCCGATCGGCACGAGGTCGTCGTCGTCAACGGCCAGGGCCCGGCTCCGGCGGCGGCCACGGCCGATCTCTTCCGCCGGCAGGGCGGCATCCCGGCCAACGGCCCGTCGGCCGGAACCGTTCCGGCCGTCGTGGACGCCCTGGTTATCGCGCTGGCCGAGTTCGGCACGTTGTCGCTCTCGGATGTCCTCGGCCCGGCGATCGAGCTTGCCGACGGCTTCCCCTGGTACGACTTCCTGACCCGGTATCTGACGCTGAACCTGAAAGCCATGGAGCGCTATCCCAGCGGGGCCCGCGTCTACCTGCAGGGCCCCGGCGGGACGATCCCCGCCGTCGGGAGCCTCTTCCGTCAGCCCGACCTGGCGCGAACCCTTCGGGCGCTGGCGGAGGAGGAGCAGCGGAACGCCAACCAGGGGCGTAACGCCGCCATCTACGCCGCGCGCGACCGCTTCTATCGCGGTGACCTCGGCCAGCGGATCGCCCGTGCCCTCCGGGAGGCGGGCGGTCTGCTCACGGCGGAGGACCTGGCTCACTACCGGGGTCGCATCGAGCGGCCCACCCGCGGGACCTTCCGCACGCGCCATGGCACCTTCGAGGTCTTCAAGACCGGTTTCTGGGGCCAGGGCCCGGTGCTCCTCCAGGCGCTCGCTCTCCTCCAGGGCTTCGACCTGGAGCGGATGGGACACAACTCGACCGAGTACATCCACACGGTGACCGAGGCGCTGAAGCTCGCGCTGGCGGACCGGGACACCTACTACGGCGACCCGGACTTCGCGAAGGTTCCCGCCGCGGGCCTGCTCTCGGAGACCTACGCCGCCGAGCGCCGGAAGCTGATCGACCCGTCGGCGGCGAGTAACCTCCCGCGACCGGGCGATCCGTGGCAGTTCGAGCCGGGATCGAAGCAGCAGAGCCGAACGCCGGGCCGCCCCCTCACCCTACCATCTCCCCCGCTGGGGGAGAGGGAGGAAAGAGGGATGGGGGAGAGGGAGAGAAGAACAGCGGTGGGACGGAGGAGCGGTATCGCCAGCGCGGCTGAGTCACCGGACACGACGTGCGTCAACGTCGCCGACGCGAAGGGGAACTTGTTCTCGGCCTCGCCCTCGTCGGCGTGGTTCTTCGGCGGGACCTTCATCGCCGGGGACACCGGGGTGCCGCTCGGCAACCGCATGCAAGCCTTCGTCCTGGAGGACGGGCATCCGAACGTTGTCCAGGCAGGCAAGCGGCCCCGGACGACGCTGACCCCGACCGTCGTCCTGCGTGACGGCAAACCGTTCCTCGCGCTG
>CAZDYT010000132.1:2716-8738 GCA_964509395.1 uncultured bacterium | reverse complement strand
AACCTCGTCCCCCGCTCCGGCTCGGAGCAGAGGGGCCGCCGACCCGTGATCGTCGTCTCTCACGACGGGTTCAACCAGACGGTCGGATGGCGCTCGGTGATCGTCGTGCCGGTCTCTACGTCCGAAGGTCAGGCGCGACGCGGGCCGACCGCGGTCCCTTTGAGCCGAGGCGCCGGCGGGCTCAGGAAGCCCGGAGTCGCCTTGTGTGATCGGGTAACCACGCTCGATCGTGGAAAGCTTTCCGAGCGGCTGGGAATGCTGTCGCAGGACGTTCTCGCCCAGGTCGCCGAGGGCCTCAAGGCCGCCCTCGATCTCGAGTAGCAGGCCGACTACTCAAGACGGGCGAAGGTGCTCGGGCTCACGATCCCGCCGGCGCTCCTGTTCCGGGCGGACGAGATCATCCAGTGAGCCCTAGCCCCGGGCGACCTCCCGAGCGTCTGACCGACTGGACAGATTTTCTGACCTGTCGTACGATAAGAGTGGCATGAAGACGATCGCGGCGACCCAATTCAAGCAGCAGTGCCTGGCCCTCCTCGAAAACGTGGACCCGGAAGGGATCGTCATCACCAAGCACGGGAAACCGATCGCCAAGCTGATCCCGATCGACGCCGACCCTCGCGCGCTCATCGGCAGCTTCAAGGGCAAGATCAAGATCAAGGGAGACATCCGCTCCACCGGGCTACGGTGGAATGCTCAATCTTGACACGCACATCCTTCTCTTCGCCCTCGCCGGCGAGCTGACCAAGCGCGAGGCAGCGCTCCTCTCCCGTGACACGTGGAGCATCTCGGCCATCGTGATCTGGGAGATCGGAAAGCTCGCCGAGCTGGGCCGAATCGACGTCGATCTGGACGACACCGAGCTGGTGCGGACCCTGGCGCGCATCCCGACCTGGCCTCTGACCCTGGATGTCTGCCGGGCGATCCGGGGGCTGGATTTCCGCGGCGACCCGGCGGACGAAATCATCGGCGCCACCAGCGTCGTGCATCGCGTGCCCCTGGTGACCCGGGACCAGCGAATCCGGAGGTCCCGGCTGGTTCCGCTGGCGACCTGAGCGGCTCCTGCCGGTCGATCCGAGCCTATGCAGACCCTCGGCGACTTCCTCGGGTGGTACAAAGGAGCCAGCAGCTGGCTCACGCTGCCCCGGGGACGGTGAAGACGGAGCTCCCGATCGGCCTGCCCCGGATGCGGGACCCCCTGCGGGTGGAGTTCCTGGACTACCAGCGCGCGGTGATCGCGCACCTGACGGGGCACCCGGAAGGACGCTGACTCCGGGCTCGCGCATGGTCCCGGAGCCGGGTATGCTCGACAGCGGATCCTCGTCGCGAGGGGCGGGAGCCGGCCGCGTCCCCGCGGCCAGACCCCGTGCTCGGCGGTGGGAGGCTGAACGTGCTCTACATGGTCGTTGAGCGCTTCAAGGACGGCGCGGCGCCAACGGTGTATCGCCGAGCCCAAGATCGGGGTCGCATGATTCCGGACGGCCTTGAATACGTCTCCAGTTGGGTCGATCTCGACTTCAAGACGTGTTATCAGCTCATGCGCACCGAGGACGCGTCGCTCTTCGCTGTCTGGACGGATGCGTGGAGCGATCTTGTCGAGTTTCAGATCGTGCCGGTGCGTACCTCGGAAGAGGCGGCGCAAGTCATTGCGCCGAGGCTGTGATGCCCGAACAGGGGCGCTGCAACGCCTGACTCCTCCGTGCATCGGACCGACTTCGGCAGCGGTGAAGCCGGACGTTAGGGCTCGTCACCAAGGTGTTGCGCGCACCTCGTCGGCTGCGATAGGGGGGCTCGGGTCATGAAGAAGGGCAGCTCCTTCGGCATCTGCGAGCTGTGCGGTGAGCGGGCGCCCAAGACGGCGATGGCTCGGCATCTCGCCTCGTGCGCTCCAAGCCACGATGCTCGGAGCGGTACGCGGTCCCGGCTCTTTCGCCTGCGGGTCGAAGGCAAGGGGACACCGACCTTCTGGATCGATCTCGAGATCAAGGGCGAGTCGCCGCTTCGCCGGCTCGACGACTTGCTTCGCCGCGTGTGGCTCGAGTGCTGTGGCCACATGAGCGCGTTCGAAATCAACGGCCTCAGGTACTCGGTCGTGGTCGACCACGAGTTCGGGTTCGATCGGAACGAGCGCAGCATGAACGCCAAGATCTCCCATGTGCTGACGTCGCCGGGGCAACGGTTCGCGTATGAGTACGACTTCGGGTCGACGACGGACCTCACGCTTCGCTTGCTGGGGACGCGAAGCGGGATGATCGGGAAGCCGGCCGCACGGCTCCTGGCTCGGAACGAGCCGCCGGTCTGGTCGTGTGCGGCGTGCGCCGAGCCCGCGACGCTCATCTGCTCATTCTGCGCCGACGAGCGCTACCCATTCTCCTGCTCGAAGCACGCACGCGAGCACGCGTGTGGTGAGGACGAGGGCTTCCTGCCCGTCGTCAACTCGCCGCGGATGGGTGTCTGTGGCTACACCGGCGAGGCCTGACAGGGGGCGGGAGCGGACCGGCGGAGAAGCCAGCGGCCTCCTGCGGGCATCGGTGGCCGCCGGCCGCTCGGCGCCCGGTCGTTAGCTCGCGTGTCCCGATGAAGCGCTACGACGCGATGCGGACGCCCGGTCCGGAGCGGTGGCTCGCCCTGGACGAGCAGGAACGCATCGCGCTCGTAGCGGCCTATCATCGCCGGACGAGGGTGAAGCTCCCGAACCTCCAGCTGCATGCGGCGTTTCACGTCGTCGTGGAGAACCAGCTTGCGGAGGGGACTTCGGGGGTTCACGAGGCGCTGGAGAGGCTGATGGGCGCGGGACTGGATCGCCACGACGCGATTCACGCCATCGGCTCGGTGGTGACGCGTTGCCTGTGGGAGGCGATGAACCGAAGACGGCGACCCGCGGATGTCGCGGGCGACTATCTCCGCCGACTGAAGCGTCTGACCGCGAAAGCCTGGCTCAAGGGCGCCGGCTAACCCTAACCGGCAAATAATCTGGCGCCTTGAGCGGCTGGTCCGCGGGGCCTGCCGCGGCGAATGGGGCACGCCGACCTGGAGTATCATGCTGCAGGCGGCTGAGGGTCGCCTCGCCGGTAACCCGCCGCAAACGACCGTACCCCGCATCACCCGAGGAGGGAGTCGAGAATGGAGCCTTCGAGCGCTTTCCCGTCACTGGGGGCGATTCCCGTCGGGTTCGGGCCGGAAGGGATCGCCGTGGATCCGGAGACGCGGCGTGGCTACGTCGCCTGCGCCCGCAGTAACACCGTCGCCGTGTTCGATCTCGACCGCCGGGAGCTGATCGCCGAGGTCCCGGTGGGGGAGGAACCGATCGGGCTGGTCCATGACAGACGGAGCGGGCGTGTCTTCACGACGGATGCCCGGTCGGCCGTCGCGTCGGTCGTGGACACGCGCACGCTGGAGCTGATCAGGCAGATCCCGGTCGGGCAGTACCCCGCGGGTGCCGGGCTCTACGAGGCGCGGCGGAAAGCCTACGTCGGCAACACCGCCGACAGCAGCGTCAGCGTCATCAACGTGGACACGCTGGACGTGATCGCCGTCGTGCCAGCGAAGCTGGCCGCGGGAAGCGTGGGCGTCGACGCCCTCCGGGACCGGGTCTACTGCGTGAACTTCGGGGATGCGTCCATCACCGTGATTGACGGCGACACGGACCAGCCGCTCGAGGAGATCAAGGTGGATTACGCGCCCTGCAAGATCGCCATCGACGCGCCGCGCGGTCTCGCGTACGTCGCCAACTCCCTGGTGAGCACGGTGGCGGTCGTCGACCTGGAGAAGCGGAAGGTGGTCAAGACCGTGCCCGTGGAGCGGGCGCCGGTAGGCATGGCCCTCGGGCCGACCGGCGACCGGATCTATGCCGCCAACCGCGGGGTGGGCAAGGTCAGCGTCATCGATCGGGAAACCGGGCAGGAGTGGGCGCGCGTGCCGGTCGGGAAGGCACCCGGCGACCTGGCGGTGGACCCGACTACCAGTACGATCTACGTCTCCGACGCCGCGACGAGCACGGTGAGCATCTTCCAGGACCGCCTGCGCGAGAGGCCCGCCGAGCTGCCCCGGGACGAGCGCCACCCGCTGGTGGGCCAACCCCTGCCCGAGTTCCGTCTGCCCGACATGGTGGACGGGCGCGAGCGGACCTCCGCCGAGTGGCGCGGCAAGAGCTACATCCTCAACTTCTTCGCGAGCTGGTGAGGGCCATGTAATGCGGAGGCTCCGCTACTCGAGGAAGTCCGCCGGCGTGCCAGGAGGTTTGGTCTGGAGATCGTGCTGGTCAACGTGTGGGAGCATCACGACGCGCGGAAGGAGGCGCTGCACTTCTGCGAGGTTCACAAGATCCAGGGCCCCGTGCTCCTCGACGCCACGGGCGAGTACATCGGTCGGCTGGGGCTGCGCGGCGTCCCGAACAACATCGTCGTGAACAAGCAGGGGATCGTGCAGGCGGTCGGCACGACCACCCCCGACGAGATCCGGGCCACGCTGACGAAGCTGCTCTTGCCCTTCGGGTGAGATCGTCCCGCGGCGCCCGTCCAGGTGAACACCCACGGCCGGATCACGATCAGGCGCCGTTGTCGGCATCGGGAGAATCGCGCTACGCTGGAGGCGCGACGCCAGCCTGACGAGGGAGGCGACCCATGGCAGCCGAGACGTACGACCGGACCACCCAGGACGTGGGCAACATCGTGGCGCTCGAGCACGTCAACGTGCGGGTCCCCGACCAGCAGCTCGCCATCCTCTTCTACGTCGTGGGCCTCGGGTTGACCCGCGACCCGTACCTGATGACCGGCCTCGAGAACATGTGGATCAACATCGGGCAGCAGCAGTTCCACCTGCCCACGGGGGACCCGCAGGTGGTGCGCGGCCACGTGGGCCTCGTCATCTCCGACCTCGACGAGCTGCCCGGGCGACTGGCTGCGGTCAAGCGGGAGCTCAAGGGGACGAAGTTCGACTACGCGGTGGAAGACAAGCACATCCGCGTGGTCTCGCCCTGGGGCAACGCGATCCGCTGCCACGCGCCGGGTCCCGCCTTCGGCGAGATGACGCTCGGCATGCCCTACGTGGAGTTCGCGGTCGAGCCGGGCGCGGCCGACGGGATCGCGCGGTTCTACCGGGCCGCCCTCGGCGCGCAGGCGGCGGTGGTCCGGAACGGCGGCGGGGCGGCGGCACGGGTGACGGTAGGACCCCACCAGGAGCTGATCTTTCGGGAGACCGCGGCCGCGATCCCGCCCTACGACGGCCACCATCTCCAGGTCTACATCGCGAACTTCTCGGGCCCGCACCGCTGGCTCAAGGAGCGCGGGCTCGTCACCGAGGAGAGCAACTGGTACCAGTACCGGTTCCAGGACCTCGTCGATCCCGAGACGGGCCGGGTGCTCTTCACGATCGAGCACGAGGTCCGGAGCCTCCTGAGCCCGCTCTACCTCCGCCCGCTGGTCAATCGCAATCCGGCCCAGCGGCAGCCCACCTACCAGCGCGGGCGGGACGCCTTCGTGCCCGGCATGGGTTAGAGGAGGCGCGGCGCCACCCGGTCCGCGAAGAGGCGCATCGAGCGGAGCACGCGCTCGTGCGGGATCTGGGCGCCCACGTTCATCCACGCCGACAGGCTCGAGAACCCGAGATCCTGGCGCAGCCCGCGGAGCCGCTCCGCCACCGCCTCCGGCGTCCCGTAGACCACCTGCTCGGTGAGGATCTCTCCGTAGGAAATCGCCGCCAGCCGCTCGGCGTCCGCCCGCCGGGTGGGCGACCGCCGGAGCGCCTCGGCGATCGACCGGAACCAGTGCATGGTGCTCGTCTCCGGCTCCTCGCGGGCCTCCCGCGCCGTCTCCGCCACGTACACGGGGACGAGCAGCGCGACGTCGCCGCGCCCGGGGTGCCCGGCCGCCCGCCACGCCTCGTGGTAGCCGCCGAGAAAACGCCGGAGGTCGGAGATCGGGCTCGTCCGCACGGCCACGAAGAGCGGATAGCCGAGGCGGCCCACCATCGGGTAGGTCTCCTGGCTGGTGGCGGCGACCCGGAGGGGTGGGTGGGGCTTCTGGTA
>CAZDYT010000132.1:0-2616 GCA_964509395.1 uncultured bacterium | reverse complement strand
AGGCCGCGATGGCGGCCGCCACCACCAGCGGCGAGGCGAGGACGGAGCGGTCCTTCTGGAAGTGCAGCTCCCCCAGCCACACCGCGTCGAAGCCGAGCTCCTCCGCCGCGCGCATCTGGGCCATCGACTCCTCGAACGCGGTCGCCTCGCTCATGCCGGCCGGGCACTGGAACTCCGTGAAGAGGCCGAACTCCATCTCCGCCTCGCGCTCAGCCTCGGGACACGGGCTCGGGCTGGCTGAAGAAGCGACGCTGAGGCCGACGGTCGGTCGGCAGGCCCCCCGTGTCTGGCCTCGTCGAACCGAAGTACACTGGTCCAGGATTCTAGCGCATCGACCGCGTCGCGGCCATCCATGCCGCCCGCCGGTCGGCCGAAACGGGCCGCACGGCCCTGGTGCACGAGATCAGGGAGGCTCGATGAGCGAGTCGGGGACCGGGAGTGGGGCTGGGGACGTTCGCCACGGCGTTCACCGGCTGCGGCCCCTTCCTGCACAACGACCCGCGGGACCGGCCCACGGAGATCTTCGGCAAGCGCGTCACCCTGCACGGCGGCCCGCGCCGCCCGGCGCACCTCCTGCTGCCCCTCATTCCAGCCGGGTGATAGACCGGGGGCATCGTCGGTTCGAGGTGGTCAGCGTCTCCGGTAGGTCGCGGTGGTCCGCCGGACAATGTCGGTCACTTCGACGAGGCGCTGTGCGGGGTACGCCTTTTCCAGTTGGTGCGGATCTCCTGAGCGTCCTTGACTCGGTTCGGCCATGTGCTAGGATGGGTCGAATTGATTAATTAAAGCTCGCCATTCCTGGAGAAAGGAGGGAAGGACACATGGCCCAACGGAGTACGACCACCACCGTCCCAGCCTACGTCGCGCGCACGCAGCTCGGCTCGCTACTCAAGCAGGTCACGCAGCGGAAGGCGCGCTTCGTCATCACGAAGAGCGGGAAGCCCACCGCGGTGCTTCTCAGCGCGTCGGAGTTCGATGACATGCTAGAGGAGCTCGACCCGGAGTTTCAGAAGAGCCTCAAGGTCGCGGCGAAGGAGTACCGGGCTGGCAAGGCCATCAGTCTCCAGGACTACCTCAAGCGGAGGCTTTCGGCACGCGGGGCCGGCTAGGGTATGCCGGCCCGCTTTACGATCCGGCTTACCCCAAGCTTTCAGCGCGACCTTGAAGCACTTCCACCGCCGATCCAGGAGCGCGTTCTCGAAGCGATCAAGCGCCTCGAAACGAATCCCTTCGGGCCGCCTTCCAAGGTGAAGAAGCTCAAGGGCAAAGGCATCGGTCAGTGGCGGCTGGAGGTCTGGCCCTATCGGGTTCGGCACGACATCGTCGAGCAGGAAGTCGTGCTTTATCGCGTCCGGCACCGGAAAGACGTCTACCGGGAATAGCGGCTGAGGAGACGAGGCGGTGCATCAAGTTGTTCGAACCGTGAACAACTCGAAAAGGCGACGGGTGGCTCCGGGCCTCGCACCGCAAGCTCGACCCCGAGCTCACGCTGCAACGTGACGGCGGGCGCCACCATCCGGATCTTCAAGAAGACCAATCGGGGAGACTGGCGATGAACTCGTCCAACAAGGTCGCCATCGTGACGGGCGCGGGCAGCGGCATCGGCAAGGCGGTCGCGATCGCGCTCCTGCAGAACGGCTACTGCGTGGCGCTGGCGGCGCGGCGCAAGGAGCTCCTGGAGCGGGCCGTGGCGGAGGCGGGGCCGTCGGGCGCGCGGGCCCTCGCCGTTGCCACCGACGTCAGCGATCCCCAGGCCATCCGCGCCCTCTTCGCGCGGACCAAGGCGGCGTTCGGCCGCCTCGACCTCCTGTTCAACAACGCCGGGATCAACGCGCCCGGGATCCCGCTCGAGGAGCTCGGCTACGAGCAGTGGAAGGCGGTCGTGGACACGAACCTCACGGGCGCGTTCCTGTGCACGCAGGAAGCGTTCAAGCTCATGAAGAGCCAGGACCCCCGCGGCGGGCGGATCATCAACAACGGCTCCATCTCGGCCCACGCGCCCCGGCCCGACTCGGCGCCCTACACCGCGACCAAGCACGCGATCACGGGCCTCACCAGGTCGACCTCGCTGGACGGGCGGAAGTACGACATCGCCTGCGGCCAGATCGACATCGGCAACGCCTTGACGGAGCTGGCGGCGCGCATGACGAAGGGCGTCAAGCAGGCGAACGGCGCGATGGCGGTCGAGCCGGTGATGGACGTGGCCCACGTCGCCCGCGCCGTGGTCCACATGGCGAGCCTGCCGCTCGACGCCAACGTCCAGTTCATGACGGTCATGGCGACCAAGATGCCCTATATCGGGCGCGGGTAGGACGCGGTGCGCATGCGCGCTGGACACGGCAAATTTCTGCTCGCGGCGGCCGGCCTCGCGTTGACCGCCGCGATGTCGCACGCGCAAACAACGCCGGCGGATGCCCGGCGCACCCTCTACGCCGTCAATCAGGTGGCCCATGATCGCGGATCGATCTCGGTCTACGACATCGATCGGGCGCACCGCCTCGTCAAGACGATCCCGACGGTCACCAATGTTGCCGACGTCAGGGGCGTGGTCGCCAGCGCCGTCACCGGAAGGCTCTATGTCACGTATCGCGACCGCTTGGGGACCGGCATGATCTA
>CAZDYT010000131.1:0-8766 GCA_964509395.1 uncultured bacterium | reverse complement strand
TCGCTGGACGGCCCGGGGCAGCGCGAGCCCGGCGTGGGGGCGGTCCCCCACGGGGTGGTCGGGCCCGTCCGCGGGCCGCTCGACCCCGCTGAGGATCGGCAGCGACGGCGGGGCCGGGTGCGGGTCGCGGCCGGCGAGGTAGCCGTCGACGTCGACCCAGAGGAGTCTGCCCGCCGCATCACCCCCGTTGACCAGGGCGTACGGCGCACGCTCCTCGATCACGACCGTCACGCGACTCGGGAGCTCGCGGACGACGCGCGCCCGGTGAACGTCCGGCAGCGCCTCGACGCGGTCCACGATGCCCTCCACGTCGAGGGCGAGCAGGTTCGCGTCGGGCGCGATCGCGGCTGCGGCGAGCACGACCGCCTCCGGCACGCGGCGGGCTCCGACGACCTCCACCTGCCGCACCCCCAGGAGCGGGGTCGTCCGCAGCGCATGCGCCACGACGGCCATGACGACGCCGAGCGCGGCGAGCCCGAGCCCGAGCCCTGCGACGGTGCCGAGGACCCGGCGCACGCGGCGGAGGCGCCGCCGGCGGCGCGCCGGGTGGCGCTGGCTCGCGATGAACGCCTCCCGGGTCGCCACGTCGACCGCACGCCCGGGACGGGCCCGCGGCACGAGGAGGCTCGGGCGCGCGCCCGCGGTCCGCGCCATCATTCGCCGACGACCCTGATCTCGGGCTGCAGCTTGATACCGGCCTGCTTGTAGACGCGTTCGAAGGCCATGTCCATGAGGGCGAGAATGTCCGCCGCGGTCGCCCCACCGCGGTTGACGATGAAGTTCGCGTGCTTGGCGGAGATCTCGGCAGCGCCGATCCGCTTCCCCTTCAGTCCGGCCTTCTCGAGGAGCCGGCCGGCGTAGTCGGCGTCGGGGTTCTTCCACACACACCCGGCCGAGGCCAGCGCCAGGGGCTGTGTGGCCTTCTTCTGCTTCAGGCGCACCTTGATCTCGGCGTAGATCTCCTTCTGGGGCTTGCGGTGGAGCGTGAGGCGGGCGCCCAGCAGGATGGAGCCCGGTGGGAAACGGAAGGTGCGGTACGCGAAGCTGCCGGCACGAGGCTTGAGCTCCCCGATGGTCCCATCGGCATAGAGGAAGTACACCGCGGAGACGAAGTCCCCGATCGCGCCGTCTTGGGTCCCGGCGTTCATGGCCAGGGCACCCCCGATCGTGGCGGGAATGCCCACGAGGCACTCGACGCCGCCCAGCCCGAGCGAGGCCGCCTCGCGGATCATCGTCGAGAGCCCCGCACCGGCCCCGGTCGTGACCTCCTCCCCATGGAACTCCATCCGGCCGAGGCATCCCTCCAGCTTGATGACGATCCCCCGCACCCCACGGTCCTTGACGAGGACATTGTTGCCGGCGCCCAGCACGACGACGGGGAGCTTATCCTTCTCGGCATACATGAGCGCCTTGCGGACGTCGTCTACGTCCTGGGGGAGCACGAAGATGTCGGCGGGACCCCCGATGCGGAGGGACGTGTGGTAGGCCAACGGCTCCTTGAACCGGACCTCGCCGCGAATCTCACCTAACATGCCCGCCTCCTCCTGCGCTCCGGCCGCCTCCGCTCACGGCTGGGCCCCCGGCGCGCGCGCGGCCAGGCGCGTGAGCACCTGGTCGGCGACACCTCCGATGTCCCCGGCCCCCATCGTGAGGACCAGGTCGCCGGGCCGCACGGTGCGGAGCAGGAGCTCCACGAGCTCCCCCCGGTCGCTGACGTATGGCACCCCCCGCGCGGTTCGCGCGGCGATCCCCTCGGCCAGGGTCTGCGCATGGACCCCGGGGATGGGCGGCTCGCCCGCGGGGTAGATGTCGGTGATGACCAGCACGTCCGCGTCCGCGAAGGCGGTGAGAAACTCGGCGTGCAGGTGAAACGTGCGCGTGTAGCGGTGCGGCTGGAACACGACCACGAGTCGGCGCGGAAAGCCCCGGCGCGCGGCCGCCAGGGTCGCCCGGATCTCGGCGGGATGATGGCCGTAGTCGTCGACGATGAGGATCCCGTCGACCTCGCCCTTGACCTGGAACCGGCGCTGCACACCCGTGAAGCCCGCAAGCGCGCGCTGGATCACCGGGAATGGGACTTCGAGGTCCAGGCCGACGGCCGTCGCCGCGAGCGCATTGGCGACGTTGTGGGCGCCGGGCACCGGGAGGCTCAGCTCGCCGAGCGATTCGCCGCGGTGGAGCACCTCGCACCGGGCCGTGAGCTCGTGGAGCCGCAGCCCGGCGGCGACGAGGTCGGCCGGCGCGGCCAGGCCGTAGGTGACGACCCGCTTCTCGATGCGCGGCAGAAGCGCCTGGATCTCCGGCTGATCGGCGCAGACGACGGCCGCTCCGTAGAACGGGACCTTGGTGATGAAATTCAGGAAGGCCTCGCGGATCGCCGCGAGGTCGCGGTAGTAGTCGAGATGCTCGGCGTCGATCGTCGTCACGACGGCGATCGTCGGCTGGAGCCGCAGGAACGAGCCGTCGGACTCGTCGGCCTCGGCCACGAGGAACTCGCCCTGCCCGAGGCGGGCGTTGGCGCCGAACGCCGTGACGCGCCCCCCGACGACGATGGTCGGGTCGAGCCCGGCCTCGGCCAACACGGCTCCGACCATGGAGGTGGTCGTCGTCTTGCCGTGCGTCCCCGCGATCACGATGCCGTACTTCACGCGCATCAGCTCGGCGAGCATTTCCGCCCGGGGGATCACCGGGATGCCGCGCTGGCGAGCCGCCTGGAGCTCCGGGTTGTCGCGCGCGACGGCCGAGGAGTAGACGACGACGTGCGCACCCTCGACCTGACTCGCGGCATGGCCGGCGAACACCTTCGCCCCGAGGCGTTCGAGCCGCTCGACCGCCTCGTTCCGCTTGGCGTCGGACCCGGTGACGCGGCAGCCCAGGGTGAGCAGCACCTCGGCGATGCCGCTCATCCCCGCCCCGCCGATCCCCACGAAGTGGATCTGCTGATAGCGCTTGAACATTTGAGCCCCGGTCATGGCCGGGCGGCCCCTCCCCTCCCGCTCCCGTCCCGGGCGAGGGCCGGAGCCGCGGCCCGGCGCGCGGCCGCCCCCTCACCCTGACCCTCTCCCCCGGCGGGAGAGAGGGAGGATCGAAGACGCGCCTTCCCCGGGGAGGACAGGGGAGACCGGAGGTCCACGTGCTGCGAGATGTTCAGGAGGAGCCCCACGCCCGCCATCGCAACGATGAGCGACGACCCGCCGGACGAGACGAAGGGCAGCGGCAGGCCCTTGGTCGGCAAGAGGCCCACGACGACCCCGAGATTGACCAGCGCCTGCGTCGCCAGCATCACCGTGATCCCGAGCGCCGCGAGACTGCCGAACGGATCGGCCACGCGCAGGGCGACCCGCACGCCCCGCCAGAGGAGCAGGCCGAACACGCTCACGACGAGGACGGCGCCGACGAATCCCAGTTCTTCCCCGATGATCGCGAAGATGAAGTCCGTGTGGGGCTCCGGAAGATAGAAGAGCTTCTGCTTGGACTCCCCGAGCCCGCGCCCCGTGAGGCCGCCGCCGCCCAGGGCGAGGTACGACTGGATGATCTGGAACCCAGCCCCCCGCGGATCCGACCACGGGTCGAGGAACGCGAAGACGCGCCGCAGGCGGTAGCTCGCCTCGGCCACGGCGAACACGATCACGGGCACCGCGGCGCCGGCGACCAGCGCCATGTGACGGACCCGCGCGCCCGCCACGAAGAGCATGCACAGGACGACCGCCACCAGGACCACGCTCGAGCCGAGGTCCGGCTGGCGCAGGACGAGCGCGGCCATCAGGCCGGTCACCAAGAGGGGCGGGAGAAAGCCGCGCCAGAAGCCCCCGATCTGGGCCTGGCGGCGCGCGAGAAAATCGGCCAGGTAGAGGACCAGGGCGAGCTTCGCCAGCTCCGTCGGCTGGAACGAGATCGGGCCCCAGCGGAGCCACCGCCGCGTGCCGTTGATCTCCTGCCCGAGCGGGGGCACGAGGACCAGGATCAGCAGCACGAAGGCGAGCGCCAGGAGCGGCAGCACGCAGCGGCGCCATTGCCGGAAGTCCACGGCCATGACGCCCCAGAGGACGGCGAGGCCGAGGACGGCCCAGAAGCACTGCTTCTTGAGGAAGAAGTAGGGATCGCGAAAGCGGTCGGTGGCGAGGATCGCACTCGCCGAGTAGACCATCACGACCCCGAGGCCCAAGAGCGCGACCACCGCGAGGAAGAGGACGTAGTCGGGGCTAGCCTTCCGCGGCACGCTAGCGTCCTCGAAGCGCCGAACTCGTGGTCAACGAGTCAAGTTCCATCGCCGCCCGCAGGCTCGAGGCTCAACACGTCCGCCCGGAAGGCCTCGCCCCGATGCTCGTAGTCCCGAAACATGTCGAAGGAGGCGCAGGCCGGCGAGAGCAGCACCACGTCGCCGGGTTGCGCCAGCGCCAACGCCTGTCGCACGGCCATCCGCATGGAGTCCACCTCGTGGACGGTCGTCACCGCCCGGAGCGCGGGGCCGAGCGTGGCCCGGCCCTCGCCGATCAGCACGGCGGCCTTGACCCGCCCCGCGGCGGCGCGCGCCAGCGGGGCGAAGTCCTGGCCCTTGTCGCGGCCACCCGCGATCAGCACGATCGGCTCGCGAAACGAGGCGAGGGCCTTGAGCGTCGCGTCCACGTTGGTGCCCTTCGAGTCGTTGTAGAAGGTGACCCCCTGGAGCTCCCGGATCCACTCGAGGCGATGCGCGACCCCGCGGAACGCCTTGATGGCCGCCCGGAGCCGCTCGGGCTCGACGCCAGCCCAGGCCGCCGCCGCGGTCGCGGCGAGGACGTTCTCGAGATTGTGATCGCCGCGCAGAAAGATCTCCTCGACGGGGCAGACGGCGGCCTCACGGCCGTCGAGGCGGAGCGTCACCCACCCGCCGGCGACGTAGCACCCCTCGCGAACCGGGAGAGCCCGGCTGAACCAGAGGAGGCGCCCCGGCACGCCGCGGGCGAGGGCCGCGGCGCCCGGGTCGTCGGCGTTGATCACCGCCCAGTCCTCGCGCGTCTGCCGCAGGAAGATGCGGGCCTTCGCCTCGGCGTACGCCGCCAGCGTCCCGTGCCGGTCGAGGTGGTCCGGCGTCAGGTTGAGGAGAGCCGCGACCCGAGGGCGGAAGGTCTCGATCGTCTCCAGCTGGAAGCTCGAGACCTCGGCGACGACCACGCCGTCGGCCGGGAACGCGAGGGCTTGGGTCGCCAGGGGGCGCCCGATGTTGCCGCCGACCAGGACCGGGCGCCCCGCGTCCGCCAAGAGCGCCCCGATGAGCGCGGTCGTCGTGGTCTTGCCGTTCGTCCCGGTCACCGCGATCACGTCGGCCGTCATCACCCGGTACGCGAGCTCGATCTCCCCGATCACCGGCACGCCGCGATGCCGGCACGCCGCGAGGGCCGCGTGCTCCGTCGGCACGCCGGGGCTCACGACGCACAGCTCGGCGTCCCGGAACGCCTCCGGCGGGTGGCCGCCCGGGTAGAGGCGGACGCCCTCGGCCGCGAGCGCCCCCGCCGCGGGGCTCAGGGCCTCCCCCGGCTGGGCGTCGGTCGCCGTCACCTGGACCCCCAACGTCCGGAGCAGGCGGCACGCCGCCACGCCGCTCCGGGCGAGCCCCACGACGGTCACGCGGCGGCCCGCCAGGGCCGCGCGCCAGGCCGCCCCGCGCTCGGCGGCGATCCAGGGCTCGGCGAGCGCGTCGGCCGTCATCGCAGCTTGAGGGTCGTCACGGCCATCAGGGCCATGAGCAAGGCGAGGATCCAGAACCGGATCACGATCTTCGACTCGGCCCACCCGGCCAGCTCGAAGTGGTGGTGGAGCGGTGCCATGCGGAAGATCCGCCGGCCGGTGAGGCGGAAGGACGCCACCTGGAGGATCACCGACCCGGCCTCGACCACGAAGAGCCCGCCGATGAACGGCAGCAGCAGCTCGGCCTTCGCGAGGACGGCCAGCGTGCCGATCGCGCCGCCGAGGGCGAGCGACCCCACGTCGCCCATGAAGACCTCGGCCGGGTGGCTGTTGAACCAGAGAAAGCCGACGCTCGCCCCCATGAGGGCGCCGCAGAAGACGGCGAGCTCCCCCGCCCCCTTCACCTTCAAGATGAAGAGGTACTCGGAGAGCCGCGCGTGCCCGGTCACATAGGAAAAGATCCCGAGCGCGATCGCCGCGACGATGACCGGGCCCATCGCGAGCCCGTCGAGGCCGTCGGTGAGGTTCACGGCGTTCGACGCCCCGACGACGATGAGCGCGACGAAGAAGACGTAGTAGGGGCCGAGGTCAGGCACCCACTCCTTGGCGAACGGCACGACGAGCTGCGTCGTCACCCCGTCGGCCGGGTAGCGATAGAGGTAGGCGCCGAGCCCGAGCCCGACCGCCGCCTGCATCGCGAACTTCTCGCGGATCTTGAGCGGCCGTCCCCTCCGGAGCTTCAGCCAGTCGTCGTAGAGCCCGGTGGCGCCGAGCAACGCGGTCACGATCAGGACCACCCAGACGTAGCGGTTCTGAAGATTCCCCCAGAAGAGCACCGCGCCGAACAGCGCCCCGAGAATGAGGAGACCGCCCATCGTCGGGGTCCCGGCCTTCGTTCGGTGCCGTTCCGGGCCATCGACCCGGATCGTCTCCCCGATCTGCAGCGCGCGTAGCTTTCGGATCACCCACGGGCCGAGCACGAGGGAGATGAGGAGTGCCGTCAGGAGCGCCATCGCCGTCCGGAACGTGATGTAGCGGAAGACGTTGAAGATGATGGAGTACTTGGCAAAGGCGGCGAGGAAGGTCAGCATGGCCGCTCCCCGCCCAGGCGCGCGAGCAAGGTCTCGATCGCGCGCTCCATCCGCATCGCCCGCGACCCCTTGACGAGGACGCGATCCCCCGCCGCGACGCGCGCCGCCACGTGGGCGGCCGTCTCCTCCGGCGTGTCGAAGGCCGCCACGTCGGGGCACCCGGCCGCGGCCGCCGCCCCTGCCGTGAGGCGCGCCGCCGAGCCGGCCGTCGCCAAGCCGGCGACCGGGAGCGCGGCGACCCAGCGCCCGGCCTCCTCGTGGGCGGCCTCGCTCGCCGCGCCCAGCTCGAGCATGTCGCCGAAGACGACCCAGGCCCGCCCGCCGACCCCACCCTCGCCCAAGGCGTCGAGCGCGGCGCGCAGGGAGGCGGGGTTGGCGTTGTAGGTGTCGTCGAGGATGCGGACGCCACCCGCCTCGCGCCAGTGAAGCCGCCCCTTGAGCGGCGCGGCGTGGGCCAGGGCTGCCGCGGCGGCCGCAAGGGACACCTCGAGCGCGACGCCGACGGCCACCGCCGCGGCGGCGTTCCAGGCATTGTGTCGACCGGCCAGCGGAAGGTGGACCGCCGCCGTCGCGTCGCCGGTGGTGATCGTGAAGCGGAGTCCGCCAGCGACAGGAGACACCTCACCGAGCCGGACGTCGGCGGACGCGGCCTGGCCGTACGTCACCACGTGCCCCCGCGCCTCGCGCGCCAGCGCGAGGACGAGCGCGTCGTCGGCGTTGAGCACGACGAGGCCGTCCGGAGGGATCGCGTGCACCAGCTCGCCCTTCGCCTTCTGGACCCCCTCGATCGAGCCGACGCCCTCGAGGTGCGCCGGGGCGATGGCCGTCACCACGCCCACGCTCGGCTGCGCGATCTGGGCGAGCGCCGCGATCTCGCCGAAGGCGCTCATGCCGAGCTCCAGCACGGCCGCCTCGTGCGTCCGCTCGAGCCGGAGCAGGGTGAGCGGCAGGCCCCACTGGTTGTTGAAGCTCCCGACGGCCTTCAGCACCCGAAAGCGCTGCCCGAGGACGGCGGCGGCCAGCTCCTTCGTGGCCGTCTTCCCGTTCGAGCCGGTGACGGCGACGACGGGGATCGCGAGGCGCCGGCGGTGGAAGGCCGCGAGGCGTTGGAGTGCCAGGGTCGTGTCGTCGACGAGGACCACGGGGATGTGAGCGGGGAGGCCGAGGTCGGCTGGGTGTCGACTGACGACGGCCGCGCGCGCCCCGCGCGCCAGCGCGTCGGCGACGAAGGCGTGGCCGTCCCGGCGCGGGCCCCGGATCGCGAAGAACGCCTCACCCGGGGCGCACGTGCGGCTGTCGATCGACACGCCGGTGACGACGCCGTCGAGGCTGCCGCCCACCAGCGCGCCTTGCGTCCCGCGGACCAGATCGGCGATCGGGAGCGTGGCCACGCTCAAGCCCCTGCGCGGTGATCCGGCCGCGACGCCTCGGCCGAGGCCGACCCCTCGGGCCGCTTCCTGCCGAGCGTCATGGCCGTGAGGATCTCTCGGACCACCTGGCGGTCGTCGAAGGGGAGGATCCGACTGCCGACAACCTGGTACGTCTCGTGGCCCTTCCCCGCGATCACGAGGGTATCCCCGGGGCGTCCCCACGCCAACGCCTCTCGGATCGCCTCTCGTCGATCGGGATCACTAGTATAGCCGCCGGGCGGAGGCGGCACCACTCCCGCGGCGATTTCCGCGATGATGGCTTTCGGGTCCTCGGAGCGCGGGTTGTCGGAGGTGAGCCACACCCGATCGGCCAGCTCGGCCGCGAGGCGCCCCATGATCGGCCGCTTGCCGCGATCGCGATCCCCGCCCGCGCCGAAGACGACCCCCAGCCGGCCCGCCGTCAGACGACGAGCGGTCTCGAGCACGCGCCGGAGCGCATCGGGCGTGTGCGCGTAATCGACGACGACCAGGAAGTCCTGCCCCGCATCCACCCGCTCGAACCGCCCCGGCACCGAGGCCACCCCGCCGAGGGCCGTCACGATCGCCTCGGGGCCGAGCCCCAGGGCGAGGCCCGCCGC
>CAZDYT010000130.1:0-8822 GCA_964509395.1 uncultured bacterium | reverse complement strand
CCTGGTGGCCGCGGGCATCGCCTGGATCCTCGGCGAGCGCTGGGAGGCGCTCGCGATCCTCACCGCCCTCTTGCTGAACGCGGCGATCGGGTTCGGCACCGAGTGGCACGCCCGGCGCTCGCTGGCCAAGCTCCGTGCCCTGGCCGTCCCCCAGGCGCTCGCGCGGCGCGGGGGCCGCGTCGTCCGGATGCGCGCCGCCGACCTCGTGCCGGGGGATCTCGTCATCCTGGAGGCGGGCGCCCAGGTCCCCGCCGACGGTCGGCTCGTCCGGACGGCTGCGCTCCGGGTGATGGAGGCCGCGCTCACGGGCGAGAGCGCGCCCGTGGACAAAGACGCCGGCGCGCGCATCGACGTCGACACGCCGCTGGCCGAACGCACGACGATGGCCTACCTCGGCACCACCATCCTCGCAGGGAGCGGCCTCGGGGTCGTGACGGGCACGGGCGCGGCCACCGAGCTCGGGCGGATCGGCCAGCTGGTGGCGCTCGCCGGGGAGCGCGTGACGCCGCTCGAGCGGCAGGTCGAGGGGCTCGGACGGCGGCTGATCGGCCTGGCTCTGGCGATCTGCGGCGTCGTCGGCGTCGCGGGAATCCTCCACGGGGAGCCGCTCGGGCTCATGCTCGAGACCGCGATCAGCCTGGCCGTGGCCGCGATCCCCGAGGGGCTTCCGGCCGTGACCGCAGTGGCGCTGGCGGCCGGCCTGTGGCGGCTGGCGCGGGCCGGCGCGCTGGTCCGCCGGCTGCCGGCGGTGGAGACGCTCGGCTCCACCACGGTGATCTGCGCCGACAAGACCGGCACGATGACCGAGAACCAGATGACGGTCACGCACCTTTCCGTGGACGGACGGACCATCCGCGTGAGCGGCGGCGGCCGCTCGCGGACGGGGACGTTCCTCGAAGGCGATGCGGCGATCCACCTCCACGCGGATGCCCACCTCGTCCGCCTCCTCACGGTCGCCGCGCTCGTCAACAACGCGAGCGTCGAGGTGCGGCCCGAGGGACTCGTGCTCTACGGGGATCCGACGGAGGCCGCGCTCCTCGTCCTCGCGCTGAAGGCGGGCCTCGAGCCTCCCGCGCTCGCCCGGCAGTGGCCGCGCCGGCGGGAGATCCCCTTCGACCCGGCCAGACGCCTCATGGCGACCTTCCACGAGACCCCCGAGGGCGGCCGGGCGGTGCTCGTCAAGGGCGCGCCGGGGGTGGTGCTGGAGCGCTCGAGCCACCGGCAGGCGGGCACCGCCGTGAGCCGGCTGAGCGACGCCGACCGCGCGACCCTCCTCGCGGCGAACCGCGCGCTGGCCGACCAAGGCCTCCGCGTCCTGGCGATCGCGTGGCACCCCGACGGCTGGCCCGACGGAGACCGAGTCGAGGGACTCACGTTCCTCGGCCTCGTCGGGCTCGAAGACCCGGTGCGGCCGGGCGTCCGGGAGGCGATCGCCCGCTGCAGCGAGGCAGGGGTCCGCACGACCATGCTGACCGGCGACCAGCGGGTCACCGCGGAGGCCGTCGGGCGCGCGCTGGGGCTTCCTCCCGGAGCGATCCGAAGCCGGATCTCGCCCGAAGGCAAGCTCGAGCTGATCCAGTCGCTCCAGGCCGAGGGCGAGGTCGTCGCCATGACCGGCGACGGCGTCAACGACGCGCCGGCGCTGGCCCGCGCCGACATCGGGGTGGCCATGGGCCGGCACGGGACCGACGTGGCGCGGGACGCGGCGGACCTCGTCCTGACCGACGACAACTTCGCGACGATCGTCAGAGCGATCGAAGAAGGCCGGGTCATCTACGCCAACCTGCGAAAGGTCATCCACTTCCTGTTCTCGTGCAACCTCTCCGAGATCCTGACCATCTTCGCCGCCATCCTGCTCGGCCTCCCCACCCCGTTGCTGCCGCTCCAGATCCTGTGGATCAATCTGGTGACCGACATCCTCCCCGCGATGGCGCTGATCCGGGATCCCGCCGAGCCGGACATCATGCGTCGGCCACCCCGCGACTCCCGCGAACCCCTCGTCACCTGGCGCTTCGGCGGCCGCATGCTGGGGGAGGGCGCGCTGCTGGCGGCGGGTGTCCTGAGCGCGTACCTCTGGGTGGTGGGCCAGGAAGGTCCCGGGCCGCGCGCGACGACCATCGCCTTCGTGGCCGTGGTGCTGATTCACCCGTTCCAGGCGATGAACTGCCACTCGGAGCGGCTCGGCTGGTGGCGGCTCCCGTCGAACGGGCTCGTGTGGCTCTCGCTCGTGGCGCTCGCCGGCGTGCAGTGGCTCGCCGTCTCGTGGCCGCCGCTCGCCGGCCTGCTGAGAACCACGCCGCTCTCGGGCGCGGATTGGCTCCTGCTGACGATCGCCGTCATCTGGCCGATGCTCCTCCTCGAGGCGATGAAGAGCCGGGGCCGGGACGCGACCGCGCCGCTGACGGACTGAGGATCTTCGCGCGCCGACCGCGCCGACGGCCGTCGTCGCGCGGCCCCATCGGCTCAGAAGCCAGCGAGGATCGCCTCGAGGGCCGGCCCGCCCGCTTCCTCGATCTCGTCACGGCACCGCAGGCTGGGGCAGCGCTGTCTCGCCATGGGGCATGACTTCCTCAGCGGGGACCGACCCGCCGAGCGGTAAGTACCCGCCTCTGTTGGCCTGATCGGTGGCATTGGCGTTGCACAGCACGTCAACTGGCTAATGACGACCGCTTACGAGCGCAAGGAGGATGCCATGCAGGCGCTGACACCCTGGAGCGGGCTCACGTCGCTGAGGAAGGAGATGGATCGTCTCTTCGAGCGGTTCTGGGACCTGGACTTCCCGGAGCTGCCCGGCGCCCTCGGGGAGTGGAGTCCCAAGGTGGACCTCTCCGAGACCAAGGACACCCTGGTGGTGAAGGCCGAGATCGCCGGGATCGACCCCAAGGAGATCCAGGTCTCTCTCCAGGACCAGATCCTGACGATCAAGGGCGAAAAGAAACAGGAAAAGGAGGAGAAGGACGAGCACTACTACCGCGTGGAGCGATCGTACGGGGCCTTCGCGCGGACCGTCCGCCTGCCGGTGCCCGTGGACGGCAGCAAGGTGACGGCCGCCTTCAAGAACGGGCTGCTCACCATCACGCTGCCCAAGACGCCGGCGGCGAAGGGGACCACGATCCCCATCAAGGCGGAGTAGCGCGAGGGGGGCGGGCAGGCTCGGAGCCCTCCGGGGGGCCCGGGCCTCCCGCCCGGTCTCCGGGACGAGGGCCGGAAAGAGCCCGGGCACCAGAGGAGAGAGGCCTGATGCGCGTTCGCGACATCATGCAACCCCGCGTTGTCACGATTACGCCCAAGACGACGCTTCCCGAAGCGGTCCGGCTGGCCGCCGAGCGCCGCATCCGTCACCTCCCCGTGGTCGACGCCGGAGACCTCGTCGGGATCGTGTCGGACCGCGACCTCAAGCGGGCGATGGCCTCGCCGGCGACGAGCCTCGAGGCCCACGAGCTGAACTACCTGCTCAACCGGCTCACCGTGGCCGAGATCATGACGAGTCCCGTGATCACCATCGGCCCCACGTTCCCGGCGGAGGAGGCGGCGCGGCTGATGGCGCAGGAACGGATCGGCGCGTTGCCGGTCACCGAGGCGGACCGCCTCATCGGGATCGTGACCGAGACGGACGTGCTGGAGCTCTTCGTCAGGGTGATGGGCGCGGGAGCCCCCTCGGTCCGGCTGGAAGTCCTGCTGGGGGAGGGCCCGCCGGCCCTGAGCGACCTCGTGACCACGGTCGAGAGCGCGGGGGCGCCGGTCTCGAGCATCGTGATCCTGACCAGCCCGGCCCGGCTGCGGGAGGCGCTGATCCGCGTCGCGACGATCGATCCGGAACCCGCCATCAGGGCGCTGGAAACGCGCGGGTACGCGGTCCGGACGCCGTGGCGCGGCTAACCACCCGGCGGGGGGCGCCGCCCCCCTCCGAGGCTGAGTGACATGGCGATCGAGATCCGAGGGATCCCGGACGACGCGAAGGTCCGGGCCTACGTCACCAGACGAATGAACACCGTGCTGAGACGGCTCGCCGTCTCCCCGTGGAGGGCCGAGGTCCTGTTCTCTGACGAGAACGGACCGAAGGGCGGGATCGACACCCGCTGCGCGCTGACGGTGCGCGTGCCGTACCGGCCCGCCGTCCGTGTCGAGCACATGGGCGAGAGCCCGCGCCTCGCCTTTGACGGCAGCTTTGCCACGCTCGAGCGACAGCTCGAACGGTATGTCGAGCGCGACCGGGAGCGCCGCCGATACCCGAAAAAATACTTCGTCGCCAAGCGCCTGCTCCAGCCGACGCCCGGAGCGGCGGAGAAGGCGAGATCTTCACGGCGTCGGACCCAGGGAGGATAGAACCATGGCCAAGCGGATTCTGGTGCCCCTCGACCAATCCCTGACCGCGGAATCGGTCGTGCCGCTCGTCGCGGACGCCGCCCGGGGAAGCGGCGCGACCGTCCGCCTCCTGCACGTCGCCCCGGTCCCGGGCAACCTCGTGAGCAAGGACGGGCGCGTGGTCGCCTACGCCGACCAGGAGATGGGGCGTCTGGAAGCGGAGGCCCTGGACTACCTCCGGGCGATCGAGGTCAGGCTGGATGGGATCCCCGTGGAGACCGTCGTGCGGTTCGGCGAGCCCGTCCCGGAGATTCTCCGCGAGGCCGAGAGCTTCGGCGCGGATCTCATCGCCGTGTCGACCGCCGGCCGGAGTGGAATCAGCCGCGTGGCGTTCGGCAGCGTCGCGGAGCAGGTCTTCCGGAAGTCGCCGGCGGCGGTCATGCTCTACCGGCCGGCCGAGTGGGGCGCCTGAGGCGCCCTCGGGAGGAGAAGCCGAGCCATGCGCGAGATCGCCGACATCGCGGTGGGGGAGCTGATGTCCCAGCCCGCGGTGACGGTCACCCCGGAAACCAGCATCGAGGCGCTCACCAGGCTGATGGCCGCCCACGAGTACAACGGGTTCCCGGTGGTGAACGACTCGGGGGTCCTGCAGGGCCTCGTGACGCGGCTCGACCTCTTCAAGCTCTACCTCCTGCCGTACCACCGCTTCATCCCGGCCCTGGAGGAGACCTGGGTGTCCTCGGTCGGCGCGATCATGAGCCGGGGCGTGCTGGCCCTCTTCGCGGTCGAGCCGGCCATCAAGGCGATGGCGCTCATGGTCGAGTACCGGATTCACACCATTCCCATCGTGACCGACACCGCCGCGGGGCGGGTCGTGGTGGGCGTCGTGACCCGGCGCGACCTGACGGCGGCTCTCAAGCTCTGAAGGAGACGTCCGATGGCCGAGTACGAGTTCGAGTGCCGGCAGTGCAAGAAGGTCTTCACGCTCTCCATGCGCATCGGTGAGCGCGCGACCGCGAAGATCCGGTGCCCCGGCTGCGGGAGCGAGACTGTCGAGGCCTTGATGTCCCAATTCAGCGCCAGGACCGCCAGGAAGAGTTAGGCGGACCAGGCGTCTTTCGCTCGAGGTGCCCATGGACCCCAACGCGCGGCTGGCCGAGCTGGCCAAGATCAAGAGCGCCACCCCGGTCGTGAGCGTGTACCTCAACACGCGCTGGGCCGACGAGCACCAGCGGGAGCGGGTGCGCATGTTTCTCAAGAACCAGATCGGCAAGGCCCGCCGGCAGAGACGCGGGGAGGAATTCGACGCCGGCCTGGACTGGATCGAGGCGCAGGGGGAATCGCTCATCGGCCAGGCCCGGTTCCCGGAGGCCCACGGCGTCGCGCTCTTCGCGTGCGAGGCGCTGGGGCTCCGCGAGGTCATCCCGGTGCGGGTCCCGTTCGAGGACGCCTTCGTCGTGGCGGACACGCCCTTCCTCCGCCCCCTGGCGACGGTGCTCCCGGAGACGCCCGCGGGGCTGGTCGTCTTCGTCGACAGCAAGAGCGCCCGGCTCATCCCGTTGAACCCGGACGGACCCGGCGACGCGGTGACCCTCGAGAGCGACGTGCCGGGACACCACCGGCGGGGCGGCTGGGCGCAGCTCGCCCAGTCCCGCTATCAGCGCCACATCCAGGATCACCGGGGGCGGCACTTCGAGGCGGTGGTGGAGGCGCTCGTCGGGCTGACGGAGGGGAACGGGGCGTGGCGGATCGTGATGGCGGGGGAGCCGCGCACGATCGCGGCTTTTCGCAAGCACCTGCCGGAGCGCATGGCCACGCGCGTCGTCGGAACCGTCTCCGGCGCCCGGCATGAGCCTGACAGCGCGCTCCTCGACCGCGCGGCCGACGTCCTCGCGCAGCGGGAACGGGAGGAACAGGAGGCGGGGGTGGACGCCATGCTCACCGAGGCGGCGAAGGGCCGGCGGGCCGTCGCGGGCCTGGACGAGACCCTCGACGCCGTCAACCGCGGCGCCGTCCACCGCCTCCATCTCCTCAAAGGGTTCAGGCACCCCGGCCGCGGCTGCGGGGCTTGTGGGGCGCTCCAGACCGGCCCCGGCGAGACCTGCCGGCTCTGCAGAGCGCCAACCGAGCCGACCGAGCTGGGCGAGGCCATCGTGGATCGCGTCATCGCCGCCGGGGGAAGCGTGGAGGTGACCGAGACCCACCCGGGACTCGCGCGCGTCGGCGGGGTCGCCGCGCGCCTGCGGTACGTGCTCTAACCCTGAACGGCAAATAATCTGGCGGCTCAAGCGGCCGGTCCGCGGGGCCTGCCGCGCCGAACCGTGTCGATCGCGTCCGAGGAGCTCCGCGAGCCCTGATTCGTCCCGCGGCGTCCTGTACGGCTGGGACGTCGCCTCCCGCTCGTCCCGCTCCGGCCACTGACGTCGCCCAATGGCTCCGGGCACGAGCGAACAGGCGGCCATACACGGGGCCGTTTGCACTACAATTGGAGGGTGGGTTCGTGCAACGGTGACGCCGTGAGACGCGAGCATCACGATGGCTGAGGCTCGGAAGACCGGCCCGCGCTCGCCGAGGCGCGGCGCCGGAAAGGGGACGATGGCCGCGGCCAACCGGGGGCTGCTCGAAGCCGCGCCGGACGCCATCGTCGTGGTCGACAGCCGGGGCCACATCGCGCTCGTCAACGCGGAGGCCGAGACGCTCTTCGGTTACACGCGGGAAGAGCTGCTGGGTCAGCGCGTCGAGGTCCTGCTCCCCGAGCGCTTCCGGCGCGTGCACACCGGGCACCGTGCCGATTACGGCACCAAACCCCGCGTGCGCCCCATGGGGGCGGGCCTCGAGCTCTTCGCCCGCCGCAAGGACGGGAGCGAGTTCCGCGTCGAGATCAGCCTCAGCCCCCTGGACACCGAGGACGGCCCGCTGGTCATCAGCGCCATCCGCGACGTCACCGAGCGCGTGCAGCTGGAAGAGGAGCTGCGGAGCCACCGCGACCACCTGGAGGAGCTGGTGCGCCAGCGCACCATCGACCTGACCGAGGCCAATCAGGAGCTGCAGTGGCAGATCACCCGCCGCCAGGAGGCCGAGGAGGTGCTGGAGCGCGAGCACGCCTTCATCTCGGCCGTGCTCGACACGGCCGGGGCGCTGATCCTGGTCCTCGACCGCGAGGGCCGGATCGTCCGGTTCAACCGGGCGTGCGAGGAAACGACCGGGTATACCTTCGACGAGGTGCGCGGGCGATACGTCTGGGACCTGTTCCTGGTCCCCGAGGAACTGGGCCCCGTGAGAGCCGTCTTCCAGGCGCTTCGGGCCGGTCACTTCCCCAACCGCTACGAGAACTACTGGGTGAGCCGAGACGGGCGGCGGCGGCTGATCGCCTGGAGCAACACCGCGCTCATCGGGGCCGACGGCGCCGTTCCGCACGTCATCGCCACCGGCATCGACATCACCGAGCGCAAGCAGGCAGAGGAGCAGCTTCGGGAGCAGGCGACCCTCCTCGCCCGCGAGCGCCAGGAGATCCTCGCGCTCAACCTGAACCTCGAGGCGAAAGAGCGGTTCATCCGGAACGTCATCGAGAGCCTCCGCGACGGGATCGCGATCCTGGACCTCGAGCAGCGGATCGTGGGCTGGAACCAGGCGCTCGCCGTCCACTCGGGCATCCCGATCGAGGAGATCCGGGGCCAGGGCTTCTTCGAGGCGTTCCCCAACTTCCGGAAGGAAGGGCTCGAGCCGTTCCTGAACCGGCTCTACGAGGGGCAGGAAGCGGCGTTCGTCCTGGAGCGGTTCGAGCACGTCTCCCGGATCACGGGGCCGATGACGGTCGACCTGAAGGGGAGCGTCATCCGCGGCCCCGGGGGGCGGATCGAGGGCGTCGTCCTCCGCCTGGAGAACATCACGGAGCGCGTGCGGCTCGAACAATCCGTCCAGGAGGCCGAGAAGCTCGCCGCCATCGGGACGCTCGCCGCCGGGGTCGCGCACGAGATCAACAACCCGATCGGGATCATGACCTCGCGGATCGAGCTGATGCTGGAAGAAGCCGAGGAATCCGGCCTGCCTCCGGCCATCCGGGACGACCTGGCCGTGCTCCAGCGGAACGCCCAGCGGATCGGCCGGATCACCCAGGGGCTACTCTCGTTCGCCCGCCGAAGCTCCGGCGCGAAGGCGCCTACCAACCTCAACGTCGTCGCCGAAGAAACGCTCCTCCTCTTCGAGACGCACGCCACGAAGGCGGGCATCACGATCACGCGGCAGCTCACCCCGGGGCTCCCCCTCGTCGAGGCGAACGCCAACCGGCTCCAGCAGGTGCTGCTCAACCTGCTCAACAACGCGCGGGAGGCCCTCGGCAATCACGGGGAGGTTCGAGTCGAAACCGGGCTGGCGGCCGATCGCCTCCAGGGCTCCCTGAAAGGCGCGCCCCAAACCGAGCCCCGAGCCGATGGCAGCAATGCCGATGGCCAGAGGCAAAGCAAAGGCTAACGCTATGTGATAATCCATACCTCCTCCTCTCTGGCTTTAATGTTCAA
>CAZDYT010000129.1:0-8852 GCA_964509395.1 uncultured bacterium | reverse complement strand
ACCACCTCCCCGAAGCCCAGCGTGACGATCGCCAGGTAGTCGCCGCGCAGGCGCAGGGTGGGCGCCCCCAGCAGCACCCCGAAGGCCGCCGCGACGAGGGGGGCCACCGGCAGCACGAGCCAGAACGGGACGTGGAGCCCCAGGTGCGGGGAGGCGAGCAGCGCGTAGGTGTACGCCCCGATCGCATAGAAGGCCACGTAGCCCAAGTCCAGCAGGCCCGCGTAGCCGACGACGACGTTCAGGCCGAGCGCCAGCAAGAGGTAGATCCCCGCCTGATCGAGCACGCGGAACATGTACCGGTCCCCGGCCTGGAAGAAGCCGAGCGGAATGACCGCGCCAAGGGCGGCCATCAGGGAGCCGAGGTGCAGCGGCAGCGTGAACAGGACGAGGAGCAGGCCGAGCCTGGCCCAGCGATTCCAGCCGCCGATCCATCGGATCTGCGCGCTCATCGCCTGGTTGAACGCCGTCATCGCTGTGGCCGTCCGTCCCGGCTGCCGCCCACGCCGCGCTACCGCGCGACGCGCTCTCCCAGGATGCCCATCGGGCGGAACACGAGCACCAGGATCAGGATGCAGAAGGCGAAGATGTCCTTGTACTCGGGACCGATCAGACCGCCCGTGATGATGGGCAGGTAGCCGGCGCCGAAGGTCTCCACGAGCCCGAGCATGAGCCCGCCCAGCACGGCGCCGGGGATGTTGCCGATCCCGCCGAGCACCGCCGCCGTGAAGGCCTTCATGCCCGCCAGGAATCCCATGTTCCAGAGGACCACCCCGTAGAGCATGGCGAACAGCATCCCGGCGGCCGCCCCCAGGGCCGGGCCGATGACGAACACCATGGCGATGACCCGGTCGACGTCGACGCCCATCAGGCTCGCCGCGTCCTTGTCCTCCGCGGTCGCCCGCACCGCCAGCCCGAAGACGGTGTGGTTGACGAGGTAGTGCAGCCAGACCATCAGCCCCGTGGCCACGACCAGGATGAGGAGCTGCCGGTCCTGGATCATGATCCCGAAGAACGGGATCTCGGTCGTCGGGAGGATGTCCGGGAAGAAGCGCGGCGCCGGCCCCACCACGTTCATGGTGGCGTTCTCGAGGAACACGGACACCCCGAGCGCGCTGATGAGGGGTGACAGGCGGCCCGCGGTGCGCAGCGGCTTGTACGCCACCCGTTCGATCACGACGCCGAGCCCGGCCACGATGGCCATGGAGGTGACGCACACGACGACCAGCGCCAGGAGCACCAGGCCCAGCGGCAGGGGCGAGCTGAACGCCATCGCCGCGAGCAGGAAGACCGCGATCATGGCGCCCAGCATGAAGAGGTCGCCATGGGCGAAGTTGATGAGCTGGAGGACGCCGTAGACCA
This sequence comes from uncultured bacterium, assembly GCA_964509395.1. Classification (GTDB taxonomy): domain Bacteria; phylum Methylomirabilota; class Methylomirabilia; order Rokubacteriales; family DASRDR01; genus CAZDYT01. Next base: position 7,493 of record CAZDYT010000129.1, on the reverse strand, counting down.
TCGTGTAGCCCAGGGCGATCAGGGCGTACACGGCGCCGATGGTGATCCCGTTGACGAGCTGCTGCGGGAGGAGCCGAATCAGAACCGAGGCGGTCTCCATGGCTCCGTCCGCGGCGTCACCGCAACTCCGGCGCAACCAGCACCCGGGTGGTCAAATCCTGCGCAGCCACGTGTCGGAGAGCGTGTAGCCCTCCGGGAAAGGGTCATCGGGATCGTACCCGTACTGCCCGATGTCCGTAATCCACGCGCGGCCGGCGATCGTCGTGATCACGGCCGGCCGGGACCCCACCCGCGCCGTCCCGACCACCGCGCTGAGGAAGTGGGTCCCGATGATCGACTCGTGGTCGAACACCTCTCCCTTCCCGATCTGCTTCCGCGCGTACATGACCGCCAATCGCGCCGAGGTTCCCGTGCCGCAGGGCGAGCGGTCCAACCGCCCGGGCGACACGACGACGGTGTTCCGAGCCGTCAGCCGCCGGCGCTCCCGCCGTGCGGGCCCGACGAACTCGACGATGGTCACGTCGCGAATCTCCGGATTCTCCGGATGCACCACCGTCAGCTGCGCCCGTGCGGCCGCCTTGATCTTCTCGCCGAGCATACAGATGTCCCGAGCTTCGTCCGGACTCAACGTCAGGCCCAGCGCGTCCGCGCTCACCAGGGCGTAGTTCATCCCCCCGTAGGCCACGTCCGCCTTCACGGTGCCGAGTCCCTCGACCTCCAGCGGCGCGTCCAGGGCATGGACGAAGGACGGAACGTTCTGAAACTTGACCTGCCTGACCTTCCCGTCTCGACATTCGCACGACACCTCGATGAGTCCCCCGGGAGCCTCCAGGGTCAGTGCCGTGACGGGCTCCCGCATCGGAACGATCCCGGTCTCGAGGACCACCGTCACCGTGCAGATCGTGTTCGAACCGGACATCGGGGGATACTCTTCGGACTCCATGATCACGTACCCGAGCGCTGCCTTCGGGTGCGAGGACGGCAGGATGAGGTTCGCGCTGTGGACGGCCGCCCCGCGCGGCTCGTAGAGAAGGAACCTGCGCAATCCGTCCTCGTGGTCCCGGAGATGCCGCATCTTGTCGAACATCGTCTTCCCTGGCACATCGACGACACCGCCCGTCACGACCTTGCCGTACTCTCCCTCAGCATGCACCCCGACCACGGTCAGCGTCCGTGTCCAGCGCATCGCGCTCTCCTCGCCTTCCGGAAGCCCCGCCGCCCAAGCCATCGGGCGGAGCGGCCCGCGTCGACAGTCAGCGGGACGCGCTCCGCTCCGCCGTGTGCCGTGCCAGGGCATCCCAGTCCACGTCGACACCCAGACCGGGGCTGTCCGGCAGGCTCGCACGACCCCCCTCGAACCTGATGCCACCCCGAAACAACGGCTCCTCTCCGAGGGTCAGGAACGATACATGGCCTTCGCAGTCGACCGGGTAGGGAGTCCGGACCACCGCCGCGATATGACAAACCGCCGTGTCACCGAGGAGGGTGTAGGGATTCGTGTCGACGCTGACGCCGACGCCGGCCGCCTCGCAGATCGTGACCACCTGCAGCGACGGGAAAAAGCCCCCGAGCCGATTCAGCTTCAGGACGATCCGGTCGCACGCCCCTAGCTCGACGATGTGCATCATCGCGCGCGGCGCCCACACCGACTCGTCGAGAATGACCGGCACCGGGGCGTGTGCCCGCACGAATGCGGCCCCGTGCAGATCCGTGTAGGGGAGCGGCTGCTCGATCGACAGGTTGTCGTACTGCCCGAAGCGACGAAGCAGCGCCACGGTCCACTTGGCACTCTCCCAGCCTTGGTTGGCGTCCGCGTCGACGTAGACGTCACGGGGCACGACCGCCAGCGCGGCCTCGAGCTTGGCGAGCTCCAGTTCGATGTTCGCCCGGCTCCAGCCTCTGGCCAGCACGACGTCGCCGACCTTCACCTTCAGCCCCTTGAAGCCCCAACGGACGAACTCCTCACACGCGGCCGCCATCGCCTCCGGGGTCTTGAAGTAGAGGTTGGTCAGCAATTCGAACTCCCGGCGGTACGCCCCACCCAGGAGCGCGTGGACCGGCACGCCCCGAGCTTTCCCGACCAGGTCGTAGAGCGCCATGTCCACGCCGGAGCGCGCCGTCCGGCCACCCGGCATGCCGCCGGAGACGGTGGCTTCCATCACGTGGTGCGCCAGCGCGAAGTTCTCGGCATCGCACCCGCGCAGCGCACCGTCGTAGGCTCGGAGACACGCCTCGATCTGCTCGGCGGTTTCGCCCAGGTACCACGTCTGGCTCGTCGCCTCGCCGAGCCCATACTGCCCGTCGTCCGCCGTCACCTTCACCAGGAAGGACGGAAGGCGACTCGGCCAGACGTACTCGTCCTCGCTCCAGGCCTCTTTGATCACCCTCGGGTACAGGCGAAACCCCTCGATGCGCCGGATCTTCATCGGATTGCCTCGGAAGGGCCCGCTCCGCGCCGCTGCCCATCGGGCTAGCCCCCGCGCGGTGGCGACCCGCTGCTGCTGTCCGCGGGATGGCTTCTCGGGGGAAAACGGGCTGAACCGCGGGAACACCGCCCGTCGGGCACCGGATCCGCTGTCCGGCGCTCGGACGGAGCGGGCCCCCGCTCCGCTTCGTTTCTCCGGATGAACGGTTCCCTTCGATGTCGCCCTCGCCCGGGTCCGGGGCCTCGAGCCGATGGGGCGCCGCAGCAGCGTGCCCGTGCCGGAGCACCGGATAGTGGTCCGCCCCAATCCCAGGGTATCTCCGTCTCCCCTGAGGTCCGGGGGCAAACGCTCGGTCGAGCGAGTGGCCTGATGCTACTGCGGGCTCACGGGAGCGTCAAGGCCGTGTCGTTTCACGCGGGATCGCCGCAGAACCGCGCCAGGGCGACCGGCGCAGTCTCGCGCCCGGGCCCGGAGAGCCAAGCCGCGATCCGGGCGAGCGACGACTGGCACCATGATTGCCCTGGGCGGAGCGGGGGAGGACGGCATGATGCACACTACGACGCGCAACCCTCTGGGATCCCTTCGCATCGCAGGGGCCGAGGCCGTGAGGCGGGCGCCGCCAGCGGGCGCGGGTGCTCGACGCTCCTCCCCGCGCTCGCGGATTCGCCTTTCGGGGTATGATCGTCACCGTGCCGTTCGGCCGCGCCCCCACCCGCAGGTGGGGCGCGCATCGGCCTGAAGGAGGACCCGATGGCCAAGACGATGCCCGCCATCACCAAAAAGGACATCTCGAGCCTCCGCAGCACCCTGGAGTACTTCCGGGAGGCGGGGGAGCTGCTCGCCTCCGACGTCGAGATCGACCCGCACCTCGAGCTGGCGGCGATCCAGAAGCGGCTGGACGGCGGCCCCCCGCTCCTCTTCGAGCACGTCAAGGGCTACCCGAATGCCCGCCTCGCCAACAACATCTACGCGTCGGCGGACCGGATCGCCCGCCTGTTCGGCGCGGAGGACCCGAAGAAGTTCAAGTTCAAGGCCGTCGAGGCCATCCGCCACCCTCTTCCCCCCATCGAGGTGAAAGACGCCCCGTGCCAGGAGGTCGTCAGCACCGAGAAGATCGACGTGTGGGAGCGGATCCCGATGATCTCCCACTCGAAGTCCGATCCCGGGCGGACTCTCGGGGCGGGCAACACGGTGGTGCGGGGGAGGTTTTTCTGGGGGGGCTCGCACATCGGCTACAACCGGATGAACTTCCGGGGTCCCGACTACTCGAGCTTCCAGATCTCTCCGGGCTCCCACATGGACATGATCACCACCCACTGGTACCGGAAAGAGCCGATCCCGGTGACGGTCAACATCGGCGTGCCCCCGGCGTGCACGATGATGGCGGGCTCGGGGTTCACCTACATGGTCCTGCCGAAGGGTGCCGACGAGCTGGGGGTGGCCGGCGCGCTCCAGGGGTTCCCCGTCGAGCTCGTCAAGGCCAGGACCGTGGACGCGTGGGCGATCGCCAACGCCGAGTACGTCATCGAGGGGTATCTCGACACGACGCAGAAGGTCTGGGAGAGCCCGCTGGCCGAGAAGGACGGCAAGCAGGGCGTCTACCCGTTCCACCCCGAGTGGGCGGGCTACATGGGGAAGGCCTACCGCACATACAAGTTCCAGGCGACCGCCATCACCCACCGCAGAGAGAAGCCCGTCTACTACGGCCTGATCGTGCACGGCATGGATGACCACTACATCGACGTCTCGATGCGGGAGGCCGCCTTCCTGGAGATCGCCGACCGGATCTCGCCCGGCTTCTGCATCGACACCCACATCCCGATGGGGCTGACCGACTGGGGCGGCGTCGTCTTCCAGGTCCGGAAGCGCCGGCAGCGCGACGAGGGGCTCCAGCGGAACATCCTGACGGCGGCGATGGCCATCTCGCTCGGCATGCGGCTCGCGATCGCCGTGGACGAGGACATCGACATCTACACCCCGGAGGACCTCCTCTGGGCGCTGGCGACGCGGGCCACGCCCGAGAGCATCCAGACGGTCTGCGCCGGCGGTTTCGGCCAGACCTTCCAGCCGGCGGAGCGCAGCTCGGCGGGCGGCCGCGAGTGGACCCAGAGCAACATCCGGTTCTCCGGCGGGCTCGCGATCGACGCCACCGTGCCCTTCGTCTACAAGGACGCCTTCGAGCGGGCGCGCTACGACGTGGAGCTCGTGGACCTCGGGAAGTGGTTCACCCCCGAGCAGATCGCGCGCGCGAAAGGGTCGCAAGAGGGCTACGCGAAGTGGATGGCCGAGCGCGGGATCTAAGTCTCGGAGGGGGGCTCTGCCCCCCTTCCGAACCTCCCCCCATACTCGGCCGTTCCATTCACGAAGGTACATGGCAGCCGAGGGAAGGGCCGCGCGGGTGACGCGGCGAACGGGGCGCCCCGCGGCGCGGAGCGCACCGCGACTCGCCGCCGGAGGTCGCCTGGCTGGTGACGCGCGTTGCCTCTCTCGCGCCCGGGCGGGAGCGAGCACCATGGGGCGGTTCGCCGCGGCAGGCGGCGAGCCGACCGACTGGACGTGGGTGGGCGGCGGGGGTCAGGCCGGTGGCTGAGCCCGCCTCCTACCGCGGCATCGATGCGCTCCTCGCCGAGCACGCGCGCCGGTGGGGCGACCGCGTCTACGTCGAGGGCGTCGCGCCCCGCGCGCGGCTGACGTTCGGCGAGCTCGACGCCGCCAGCGCTCGCCTGGCCCACTTCCTCGCCGACCGGGGCGTCAAGGCCCAGGACCGGATCTCGGTGCTGAGCTCGAACTGCCTCGAGTGGCTCATCCTCTTCTTCGGAGTCCAGCGCTATGGCGCCGCGGTCCATCCGATCAACGTCGAGGTGAACGCGAAGAACGTCGCCCAGATGCTCCACGACGTCGAGCCGCGCCTCGTGCTGTGGAACCGGGCGATTCCCGAGGAGCTCCAGGCGCTGGTCGGGACGGCGGGCGACGCGGCGATCCCGTTCGATGCCCTGTTCGCCGCGCTCGACCGGTACCCGGCGGCGCCCCGCCCCCGCCCGGCCGGTGACCCTCGCGCCATCGCCATCATCGACTACACCTCGGGGACGACCGTCACCCCCAGAGGCGTCTTAATCAGCCACGAGGCGTACTTCTACATGGCCCGCTCCCTGGTCGAGCGCCTCGGCATCACCGACGCCGACCGGATCCTCGAGTCTCGGGCGCTCTCCTGGGCCTCGCCGCAGTGCCTTTCGGTGGGCCCCACGCTCCAGACGGGGGCCACGCTGATCCTCGCCCCGCGGTTCTCGCGCCGCCGGTTCTTCGAGTGGATCCGCGAATACGAGGTCACGATCGCGGCGGGGGTTCCAACCGTCTTCCACATGCTCCTCGCGCAGCCGGTCCCGGTCACGGGTGCCGAGCTGCCGGCCCTCCGCTTCATCACGGGCAGCGCCGCACCGCTCCCGGCGGCCAGGCAGGTCGAGTTCGAGCGCCGGTACCGGATCCCGATCGTGCAGGGCTGCGGGATGACCGAAGCGGGGTTCATGGGGGCGAACCCGCCGGCCGCCCGGCGGCTCGGGTCGATCGGCCCGGCGGTCCCGCACCTCGAGGCCCGGTTCGTGGACGACACGGGCGTCCCCTGCCCGCCGGGGCAGCCGGGCGAGCTGGTCGTGGGCGGCCGGCAGATGGCGAGCGCCTACCTCACGGATCGGGATACACTGGTCGAGATCCCGCGGGACGGCTTCCGGACCGGCGACCTCGGCTACGCCGACGCCGACGGCTATCTCTATCTCACAGGCCGAAAGAAGGACCTCATCATCCGCGGCGGCGTGAACATCGCGCCGATGGAGATCACCAGCACGCTGCTCGCGCACCCCGCCGTCGCCGAGGCCGTCACGATCGGCGTGCCGGACGAGGTGTACGGGGAAGGCATCGTCAGCTTCGTGGCGCTCCATGCCGGCGAGGCGGCCAGCCCGGACGAGCTCCTCGCCCATTGCCGCACGCGCCTGTCGGCGTTCAAGCTCCCGCAGCAGATCCTCGTGGTGGAGGCCCTTCCGAAGACCGAGCGGGGCAAGCTCGCGCGCGGGCGCCTCGAAGCCTTGTGGCGAGAGCAGACGGCCCGCGGTCCCGACCCGGGTCCGAGACGGGCGGCGTCGGGCTGAGGAGGTGGTGAGCGTGAGCGCGACCGAGACGGTCCGGGTCCTCACGAACCGAGACATGGAGGGCCTCGTCACGATGCCGGAATGCCTCGAGGTGATCGAGGAGGCCTATCGCGAGCTGGGCCACCAGATCGCCCAGGTGATTCCGCGCCGGCGCATCCACCTCCCGCTGTCTCCGGAGGAGCGCCGGTGGTACTGGCTGAATGTCATTTCCGGAGCGGTCCCGAGATACGACACGGCGGCGGTCCGCCTGGACTCGGCCCAGATCCGGTTCCGGACCGTGGCCGGGAGCACGCGGATGGAGTTCCCCGGCGACTTCGCCGGGTTCGTCCTGCTCTTCAGCATCAAGGAGCGCGTCCTGAAGGGGATCATCCACGACCACTACGTCTCGCCGCTCCGGGTCGGCGCGACCAGCGGGGTGGCGGCGAAATACCTGGCTCGATCCGACGCGAGCGTGATCGGCATCTTCGGGGCCGGCGAGCAGGCCCGGGCGCAGGTCGCCGCCCTCTGCGCCGTCCGTCCCATCACGCAGGTGAAGATCTACTCGCTGCGGGACGAGAGCCGGACGCGCTTCGCCCGGGCGATCGCCAACGAGTTCGGCGTGGACGCCCGCGCCGCCAGGGACCCCAGGGAGACGGTTCAGGGCTCCCACGTCGTCGTCACCGCCACGAACGCGGGGGACCCGGTCTTCGACGGCCGCTGGCTGGAGCCGGGCACGCATCTGATCGCCATGATCGGCGCCAACCGGTTCGACCAGCGCCGCGAGATCGACGACGAGGCGGTGCGCCGCTCCGACGTCATCGTCGTGAACCTGAAGGAACAGGTGGAAATCGACCAGCAGCCCGAGCTGATGTCCCCGCTGCGGAAGGGGTACGTGACCTGGGACCGGATCCACGAGCTCGGCGAGCTGGTGATCGGCCAGATCCCCGGG
>CAZDYT010000128.1:0-8854 GCA_964509395.1 uncultured bacterium | reverse complement strand
ATCGCCGCCGGCAGGCCCGCGGGGCGCAGGACGAACTTGGTCCCGCCGCACGCGACGAAGCGCTCGATCACGGCCGCGACCGCCTCCGGCGGCCCCACCGCGGTCACCGCGCGGAGCGTGGCCTCGTCCGCACGGGCGCGCGGGAGGTAGGGCTCGGCGGCACGCCACCCTGCCGCCGGGGTGGGGGCCAGCACGAACGGGATGATCGTGCCGAAATGGTCAGGCTCGATGGCGCGACCGGCCGCGTGCGCGTACGCCCGGATGCGCTCGACCGCGCGGCCGAACGCCTCCGGGGCGATGAGGGAGGCGAGCCAGCCATCGCTCAGCCGGCCGGCTCGCCGGAGGGCGGCCTCGCTGATCCCTCCGACCCAGAGCGGCGGCGGGGTCTGCACCGGTTTCGGCAGAAGCCGGACCCGATCCAGCGTGAAGTACGAGCCCTTGTACGTGACCTCGTCCTCCAGCCAGAGTCGCCGGATCACCTCGATGGCCTCGTCCGTCCGCGACCCCCGGGTCCCGGACGGCACTCCGGCCGCCTCCCACTCGCGCCGCTGATCGAGCCCCACGCCGACCGCGGGGAACACGCGGCCGTCGGAGAGCACATCCAGCGTGGCGAGCGTCTTCGCCGCCAGGATCGGGCTCCGAAACGGCAACACGAGCACCGCGGTCCCGAACTTGAGCCGGCGCGTCCGGGCGGCCACCGCGGCGATCGCGGTGAGGGGCTCCAGCGTCGGGGCGATCAGGCGGTCGGAGAACCAGAGGGAGTCGATGGGCGTCGTCTCGCAGAGCTCGCCCAGGCGCCAGAGGAAGTCGTGGGCGGCCGGTTCCTCGGGCCACGGCCCGGGCATCACGCCGATGCGGATCTTCGCGGGACCCAGCGGCATGGCGTCACTCTAGCACGAGGACCGGCAACCGAAGGCGCCCCCGCCGGGGCCGGCGTGAGGCCGGGATCGTCGCCCTTCGCCGACGGAAGACGCCGCCCCTCGCGGGACGGCTCAGTAGTCCTTCGGGTCGAGGACGTCCCGGAGCCCATCACCGGCCAGATTGAAGGAGAGGGTGAGGAGAAAGATCGCCAACCCGGGCCACCAGGCCATCCAGGGGGCGGTTTCCAGGAACTGCTGGGCGGCATTGAGCATGGTCCCCCAGCTCGGATCGGGCGGCTGGACGCCGAGCCCCAGGAAGGAGAGGATGGCCTCCCCGATGATGGCCGCGGGGATCGAGACCGTGGCCTGGACCAGGATCGAGCTGACGATGTTGGGGAGAATGTATTGGGCCATCACGCGGAGGTCGCCGGCGCCGATCGCACGGGCGCCCTGCACGTAGTCCTCCTCGCGGATGCCCAGCACGAGCCCCCGAGTGAGCCGGATGAACGCCGGGGTGGCGCCCAGCCCGATGGCCAGCGTGGCGTTGGTCAGGGATGGGCCGAGGATGGTCACCAGCCCGATGGCCAGAATCAGAAACGGGAAGGAGAGCCACGCGTCGGTGAGCCGCATGACCAGCTGATCGACGGCGCCCCGGTAGTAGCCGGAGACCAGCCCGGCCGGCACGCCCACGGCGATGGCGAGGAAAATCGAGAGGACGCCCGCCCGCATGGAGATGCGGGTCCCCCAGATCACGCGGGAGAGGTTGTCCCGGCCCAGGTCGTCCGTCCCGAACGGGTTCTGCCAGCTCGGGGGCTTGCGGATCTTGGCCCAATCGGCTTGCGTGGGGTCCGCCGGCGCGAGCCAGGGGGCGGCCACGGCCATCGCGACAAACAGCACCACCACCGCGGCCCCCGCCATGGCCGGGGGCCGCCGGCGGAGCCGCCGCCAGCCCTTCCCCCCCCGCCACGCCGGCCTGGACGCCGCGGTTTCGGCATCCGCCGACGGGGCGGCCGTCACCACGTGTTCGCGACCGTCAGGATTCACCGAGCGTGCCCCTGACGCGGATCCGGGGATTCAGGAGTGAGTAGGAGACGTCCACACACAGGTTGATCGCCACGTAGGCGCTGGCGGTGATCAGGACCACCCCCTGGACGAGGGGGTAATCCCGCGTGAACACGGCCTCCACGATGAGGCGCCCGAAGCCGGGGACCACGAAGATCTGCTCGGTGACCACCGCGCCGCTGATGAGGGCGCCCACCTGCAGGCCGACGATCGTGACCACGGGAATCAGGCCGTTCCGGATGGCGTGGCGGAACACCACCACCGGCGTGCCCAGCCCCTTGCCGTACGCGGTGCGGATGTAGTCGGCGCTCATCACCTCGATCATGCTGTTGCGGGTCTGCCGCATCAGCACCGCGGCGAGTGCCGTGCCCAGCACCATGGCGGGCATAAGCATCCGCCGCGTGTTGCCGACGGGATCCTCGGTGAGCGGGACGAAGCCGGACGCGGGCAGCCAGCCGAGGCGCACCGACACCAGCAGGATGAGCATGATCCCGAGCCAGAAGTTCGGGATGGAGACCCCGCACAGGGACACGCCGCTCGCCAGGTAATCCCAGATCGTGTTGCGCCGCACCGCGGCAAAGACGCCGGCCGGGATGGCGATCGCCAGGGCGACCAGCAGGGCATAGACCGTGAGCTGAATCGTGATCGGCAGCTTGAGCGCCACGATCCGGACGACCGATTCGCGGGTGCGGATCGATTCCCCGAGGTCTCCCCGCAGCGCCAGCCCGACCCAACGCAGGTACTGCACGGGAATGGGATCGTTCAGCCCGTACTTCTGCCGGATCTCGGTGAGACCCGCCTCGTCCGCGTCGGTCCCGGCCAGCACGCGGGCCGGATCCCCGGGAATCAGGCGGACGCCGGTGAACACGACCAGGCTGATGAGGCACAGCGTGACGACCGAGATGAACGCCCGCTGGACGAGGAACTCGAACACGGAGGACTAGAGCCCCGCGGCCGACGCGGCGGCGCGGCGTGGCGGCGTCCCGGCGGGACGGCCCCGCACGGCGACCGTCCCTCAGGAGGCGCCGGCGGCCGTCACTTCCAGGTCACGCCCTTGATCCGGATCAGGCCGTCGGGCACGGCCTTGTAGCCCTTCACGTCCTTGGGGAAGCCGACGATGTAGTTCTGGTGGTAGAGGTAGATGATGTTGCGGCGGGCGAGCATCTTGTCGATGGCCTGCCGGTAAAGCTCGAAGCGCTCCTTGATGTCGCTGATCTCGCGGGCCCGGTTCAAGAAGGCGTCGATGCCCTCGTCGCACACGTTGGTTTCGTTGAGACTCCCCCCGCAGGAGTGGAACTGATGGATGTTGGCGTCCGGGTCCAGCCGGCCGCTCCAGCCGATCAAGAAGGCCTGGTAGCGCCCGGCGTCCTGCTCCTTGAGGGACGCGGCAAACTCCATCGGCCGGAGTGAGACGTTGAACCCCGCCTCCTTGGCCATGCCCTGGAGGATCTCGCCGACCCGCCGCTGCTGCGGGTCGTTGACGATCATCAGCTCGAAGCTGTAGCCGCCCCCGAGCCCGGCCTCGGCCAGGAGCTTCTTGGCACGGGCCACGTCCCGCGCCGGGCACTTCCGACTCTTGTCGTAGAACGGGCTCACCGGGCTGAGCGGCGTGCAGCCGGGCGTATACTGGCCGTCCCAGGCCACCTGATTCAGCGCGTTCCGGTCGATGGCGAGCTCCAGCGCCTCGCGCACCCGAGGGTCGTTGGCCAGCGGCGTGCCCAAATCCCCGCGCGCTTCGTGCTTGCCGGTCTTGTTGTGGCTGTTGATCGTGATGCCGTCATAGGCGAGGCCGGTGACGCCCGACACGTCGAACTTCCCCTCCTTGCGGAGGCTGACGGCGTCCGTGGGCGCGACGCGGTGCATCACGTCGATGTCCCCCGAGCGCAGGTTGGCGACCCGCACGTTGTCGTTGGGGATGATGCGGAAGATGATCTTGTCGAAGTGAACCTGGCTCGAGTCGAAGTAGTGGGGCGATTTTTCCAGCACGATGCGGTCCTGGGGGATGCGCTCCGTCACGGTCCAGGGTCCCACGCAGATGGGCGCCGTGCCGAACTTGTCGTCGAGCTTCCGGGCTTGCGGGGGCGAAACGGGCATGCCCGAACGGTCCGCGAGCGCCGCCACGATGGGGGCGAACGGGGCTTTCAGGCGGAGTCGCACCGTGAGGGGGTCCAGCACCTCGACGTCGTTGACCAGGGTGAGCTCGCTGCGGCGGTTGGACCCCTTCATGTCGCGGTGGCGCTCCAGGGAGAACCTGACGGCCTCCGCGTTCATCGGGGTCCCGTCGTTGAACTTCACCCCCGCGCGCAGCTTGATGGTGACGGTCTTGCCGCCGTCAGTGAACCGGGGCATCTCCGCCGCGAGCTGGGGGAAGATGTTCAGGTTCTCGTCGATCTCGTAGAGCTTCTCGCACATGTTGGCGTAGATGATCCGCCCGACGTAGGTCTGCGAAAGCGTGGGGTCGAGGATATCCGGGTCCTGGTTGAGGGCCACCACCAGCGTCTTCTTCTGCGCGTGGGCTGGCGGGACCACCACCAGCAGAACCGCCACGATTCCCACCAGGAACCCCACCCCTCTCGTCATCCACCGCATGGCTCCTCCCTCCGGCTCCAACGCGCCCCTTGACGACCGGACCGGCACCGTGACGGGATCCGCAGCACAAGCGACGCGATCATAGATCACGGCCAGCCCCCGCGCAAGCATCAGTACTTGATCCGCCCGAACAGCCGCTGACCCTCCGGGCCGTACTCCGCTCCGACCCGCCGCCAGTGGACGACCGCCACCTCGTAGACGCGCCGAAGCTCGGCCACCGGGTCGGCGTGGTCGTCCACCCGGAGGTTATGGGAGCCGCGGGGCCACTCCGCCGCCACGAGGAGCGCGGCGGACTGCCGGCCCCGCTTGTCGCCGCCTGCGGCCTGCCCGGCCTCGAGGGCCCGCATGAGCCGGGCCGCGAGCTCCTCCCGTTCGCTCGCGAGGAACGCCTCGGCCATCGCCTTGATGACCCCCTCGGCGACGAGCATGTTCCCCGCCACGGTGAACCCGTCGCCCGCGAGGTGCCCGCACCACTCGACGCACCGCGCCCCCGTATGGGCGAACGTGCCCCGCGCGTCCACGCCGTGCAGCTGGCGGAGCTCCCGCTCCGGGTCGGCCTCGATGAGGCCCGCCAGCGCCGGGCCGATCGGCACGCCGTGCTCGACCAGGAGGAGGCCGTGCCGGCCGAGGTCGGTGTTGACCCGCGCCTGGGTCGCGATCGCCGCCTGGCGAGAGACCCACGGCACCAGCGCGCCCACCGCGGGCCGTGCGGTCGCGACCGCCACGCCGCAGTCGTCGCTTCGGCGACAGCGGGCCGCGATCGAAAAGGTGTGAAGGTCCACCGGCTGTTCAGCCTACCTTGAGCTCGGCGGCAATCGCCTCGATCTGCCGCCAGGTCTCGTCCTCCACGGGAATCCCCTGCGCGCCGCGCTCGCGCGTCATGCGGGCCTCGGGCTCGCCGGGCACCAGGACCTCGCTCACGCCCGGGGCGGGCTCGGAGGACTTCACGAACGCCACGAGCTCGGCGACCTGCTCGCTGAACTCGGCCACGGGAAGGAAGCGCTGAATCTCGACGAGGAGGATGAAGCTCCCGTTCAGGACCGGCCCCGGGCGCGCGGTGATCGCCCCGGCGCCCGACAGGATGCCCGCCATCACCTCGACGACGAGCGCGAGCGCGGTGCCCTTGTGGCCCGCCATCGGGCGCAGGCCTGCCCGCGGTGGGCCGTAGAACGCCCCCGGGTCGGTCACCGGCCGGCCCTGGGCGTCGATCGCCCAGCCCTCGGGGAGCGGCTCCTTGCGGTTGCGCTTCACGCGCACCTTCCCCTCGGCAACGAGGCTCGTCGCCATGTCCACCGAGATGGCGACGTCGCCGTTCGGTCCCGGCACCGCGATGGCCAGCGGGTTCGTCGAGAGGCGCCGGCCGACTCCCCCGTACGGCACGACCGACACGGCGGTGGCCGCGTTCGTCCACATCATCCCCACGAATCCCCGCTCCGCCGCCATCTCCGCGTAATCCGCGAGTCGCCCGACGTGGTTCGAGCGCCGGACCCCGACCCCCGCGAGCCCGTGGCGGGCCGCCTTCTCGACGGCCACCTCGGTCGCTCGGCGGGCCACGACCTGCCCGAACCCGAGATCCCCGTCCACGACCGCCGTCGTCGGCGTCTCGAGGATGACCTTCATGGCTGGCCGCGGGTTCGTGTGGCCCTGCCGCACCGAGGTCACGTACTGCGGGATGCGGATCACGCCGTGGGAGTCGTGACCGCGAAGGTTGGCCCGCACGAGCAGCGTCGCGATCCAGCGCGCATCGGCCTCGGAGGCGCCGAGCGCGGCAAAGATCCGCGTCGCCAGGTCTTCGAGATGGGGGGCGGCGAGAGTGGGCACGGCGTCCTCCTTCGCGTCGCGTCATCAACGGCGGGCGAGCGCGCCCGGCCCAACCCTTCTAACACGCCGCGGCTGCCGGCAGCAACCGCGCCGCCCGGCGGCCCAGAAGGCTGGATCGAGCGGAGGCGAGCAGGGGCGCGCGGCTACTGCCTCCGGGTGCGCATGGCACCCGGAGGCAGCAACGCTCGCTTCCTAGGACTTGGGCTTCGCAGCTGCGGCCTTGCGAGCCTTGACCGTGACCTTCTGCGCGACCATCTTGCCCTCGGCCTCGGAGTACGTCACCGTCGCCGAGTCGGCCGCGGCAATGTCCGTGGCCTTGGCCGCTTTGCCGGCCTTCGTGATCTTCGTCTTGTCGTCGACCGCGAAGGTCATCTCCGTCTTGTCCTTGCCGACGAGGAGGACGAGGCGCTCCGCCGCAGCACTCTTCACCGTGCCGGTTGCGGACTTGGTCTTGGCCTTGGCCTCCATCTTGGCGGGGGCCGTCTTAGCTGGCGCGGTCTTCGGAGCGGGCGCAGCCGGGGCAGGCGCCTGCTGGGCCAGCGCCGGTGCAGGCAGGACCGCCACCAGCGTCACCATCACGATCCACGCGAACGTCCGTCGCACGAGCGATTCACCTCCTTCCCCAATGGCGTTTCACGCCTGAAATTCTACCACGGCCGCCGCGCGGGCGGACCGCCGCCTCGGCCACGCGGCGGCGGGAGACCGGTCCCGCACCGTCGTCTCGGACGCTCGCGAGGCGCCTTGACCTCGGCCCGCCGACCTCTCTAGAGTGAGCGCATGGGAGCCTCCGGCTGGCTCCAGAACCTGCGCCGTCTCCTCCTCGGAGGGCCGCCACCGGTCCCGCCGGCCTTGATCGAGCCGGGCGCCCGAGTCCGCCTGCGAATGGCGCTGGCCAGCAGCCACCGCGTGTGGATACCGTCGGGGGCCGTCGGCATCGTGGTCGGCTGGGACACGCCGAGACGCCGGGTGAGCATCGAGCTCGACTCGCCGCGGACAGTGGTCACGGTGCCGTGGGCCTGGATCGAGGAGGAGCCGCTGCCGGGGTCTCCCGGCTCAGCCCCGTCGTCACCCTCTCGCGGAAGCTAAGTGCCACGCGGTGCCGCCGCGGGCGCCGCCAAGGGCCGCCCGGCGGACCCCGGGGGCAGTGCCGGTCGACTCCCGGCCACCCTCGCGGCCGGGCTCGCGGCCTCACGACGGAGCGCGTGCCGGCCGAGCCCGAGGTCACCCGGAGGGGGGCGCTCCGCCCCCCTTCCGGACCTCCCCCAGGAGGGGTTGCGCCGGCGAAGCCGGCGCTCGGAACGGAACACCTCGAGGCGTTGGCGGGAGTTCTTTCGCGAGTGGTGCGATTTCTCCGACAGGCCCCTAGATGGTGTAGCATGGGGTGCGATGTCCCTGGCTCGCTCGGCCCTGGCCCTGGCGGCGCTCCTCGCCGCCGTCCTCGGTTGCTCCCAGGCCGTCAGACCCGAAGTCCTCCGGTCCTGGGTCGGCCGACCCGCCGCCGCCCTCGAAAAGGACTGGGGGCCCGCGACCCGGGAGGTCCCGGACGGGGAGCTGCGCATCCTCATCTACGAAGAGGTGACGAAGAACACCCAGCGCACGTTCGACAGCGCGGACCCCAGAGGCCGGACGCTCGGCGCCTACGCCGCCGCCCAGGCGGCCGCTCAGGAGGCCTACCGGGTGCCGACGGTCTACGTCCGGTCGTACCTGTTCTGGGTGAACCGCGGGGGGACGATCGTCAACTCCGCCGTCCACCAGCCGTAGCCGCGTCGCGCCCGACTCCCCCCCTGGCTGAGGCTCGATGATTCAGGTTGACCGACGCGACCAGCGATACCACTTCGAGAACGACTGGCTCTCCGCGTACTGGCACTTCTCCTTCGATCATTATTACGACCCGGCGCGCACCCACTTCGGTCCGCTCCGCGTCTTCAATGACGACACCGTCCGCCCGCGGCGCGGGTTTCCCATGCATCCCCACCGCGAGATGGAGATCGTCACGGTCGTGCTCAGCGGGACCCTCGAGCACGAGGACAACCAGGGGAACCGGGAGATCCTCGAGGCGGGGGAGGTCCAGGTGATGTCGGCAGGGACGGGGATCGTCCACGCCGAGCGAAACCCCTCGCCCACCGTGCCGCTCCACCTCCTGCAGATCTGGATCCGGCCCGAACGGTTCGGCGGCCCGCCGCATTGGGTGCAGGCCGCATTCCGCCACGAGGCGCCGCACGAGCCGATCATCGCCCTCGCCTCGGGGGAGGGCCGGGCGGGGGCGCTCCCGCTCGGGCAGTCGGCGACGATCTACTGGGTCAAGCTCGGGCGGGCGGAGGCGGTCACCTTCCGGCTGCGACCCGGCCGGCGCGCGTACCTCTTCGCCATCGGCGGCGCCGCCGCGCTGGCGGGCCACGACCTCCAGCCGGGCGACGCGGTACGCATCCAAGCCGAGCGGGCGGTGAGGCTCCGGGCCACCCGGTCGGCGGACCTCCTGCTCCTCGACCTCCCGTAGCGAACCGTCCGAGCGCGAGCGGCAC
>CAZDYT010000127.1:7211-8880 GCA_964509395.1 uncultured bacterium | reverse complement strand
GGCGGTTGGGCGGTGAAACTTGACTCATTGACCACGAGTTTGGTGGTTCAAGGACTCTAGCGCGTGTCGTCGTTCGCCGCCCTCGTTCGGCCGGGTGGCGTCCTGGAGGAAGGCCTGATCCCTCAGGACGCCGCGCGAGCCCTCCGCGAGCCCGGGACGATGGCATGGCTCGACCTCCAGGGCGCGACGCACGAGGAGATTCAGGCGCTGGAGGAGTGCTTCGGCTTCCACCCGCTCGCCATCGAGGACGCCCAGAACCCGGATACTCGCCCGAAGATCGAGGAGTACGACACCTTCCTCTTCCTGGTCACGCGCGGGATCAGCCACGACCCCGGCGAGAAGGTCCTTGACTTCATCACGCTCTTCGTGTTTCTCGACAGCCGGCTGATCGTGACCGTCCACGAGCAACCCCTGCGAAGCGTGACCGCGGCGATCGAGCGGCTGCGGAAGCACCCGGAGGTGCTCGGCGACGGCCCGGACCGGCTGCTGCACCTCCTCCTGGACCAGGTCGTGGACCACTACTTCCCGATCGTCGAGGAGCTGGAAGACCGGGTCGAGGCGCTGGAAGACGGGGTCTTCACGCGCCCCCGGCGGGACCTCCTCGAGCGAATCTTTCATGCCCGGAAGGACCTGGTCCTCCTCAGGCGGAGTCTCGGCCCCTTGCGCGAGGTGCTGACGAACCTCATGAGCGGGGTGCCGCACGTCCGTCCCGCGCTCCGGCCGTTCTTTCGTGATGTGTACGACCACGTCCTCCGAATCCTCGACGAGCTCGAGACGAATCGCGACATCCTCGCCGGGCTCCTGGAGAGCTATCTCTCCCAGGTCAGCAACCGGATGAGCGCGGTCATGAAGCGGCTGACGGCCCTGGCCACGGTCGGCCTCCCGTTCACGATCGTGACCGGGTTTTTCGGGATGAACTTCAAGACCATGCCCTGGCTCGACCAGCCGTGGGGCGCCATCGTGGCGACCGGGCTGATGGCGGGCCTCTCCGCCAGCCTGTACCTCCTCTTCCGGCAGCGACACTGGTTGTGACCGCGCGGCAGAGCCTTCGCCTCGGGGCCGTCCTGGCCGTCCTCGCTCTCGGGCCGGGCCCTGCGCACGCCCTCGTCCCCGAGCTGTCCTCCCGGGACATCGACGCCGCGCTCGATGCCGGCGCCCGGGGTGTGGCGCAGGAGGACTTCGGCGACGAGTGGCGCGTCACGCTACCGGGCGGTGGCGAGATCACGGCGACCACGCCCTTTTCGCGGCTCGCTTACGCGGCGCGGCAGGCCGCCTTCCGGGGTGAGCCGCTGTCCGACAAGCAGCGGCAGGAGCAACTCGATCGAGGCAAGGGGAAGCTTCAGCTCCTCGTGACGATGCTGGGGCCCACGGTGGACTTCGCCCGCTGGTTTCAACCCGTGCTGCGCGTGGGAGGGCGGGAGGTGAAAGCGTCGTTCGCGCAGAACGAGCGGACTGCGCTGCGGCTGGAGGATGGCCGCTTTGCCGCGCGGAATCTTTACGTGTTTCCGTTGGAGGGCCTGCCGCCCCAGGGGACCGTGACCCTCGTCGTGAATCACTCGGTCGACCGGAGGGAGGTGCTGCGCGTCTCCCTCGACCTCTCCACGATGCGTTGATTAAGGCCGGGCCGGCCGCGAGGCCGGAGGCCGCGCGCGGCCCGGGCGAGGTGGTC
>CAZDYT010000127.1:0-7111 GCA_964509395.1 uncultured bacterium | reverse complement strand
CGGAGGCCGCGCGCGGCCCGGGCGAGGTGGTCGATCTAAGGCCGGGCCGGCCGCGGGGCGCGGCGCGGGTTTGCGCGCCGCGCCCGCCGGTGCGACCTCCGGCACGGAAGGGAAAGCGATGAACGTCGCGCATTTGCTCGAGGCCAGCGCTCGACACGTGCCGAAGCAGGTGGCGCTCGTCTTTGGTGACCGCGCGTGGACGTACGCCGAGCTGGACCGCGAGGCGGGACGCGTCGCGGCCGGGCTCGCCCGGCTCGGGCTGCGTCCCGGGGAGCGGGTCTGCATCCATCTCGGGAACCGCCCCGAGTTTGCTCTCGCCTATTACGGGTGCCTGAAGCTCGGACTCATGCCCGTCTCGCTCAACGTCACCTACAAGCGTGACGAGCTCGGCTACATCGTGCGGGACAGCGAGGCTGCTGCGATCCTGAGCCTCGAGCCGGCCTCGGCCAACCTGCCCTTGGCCGGGGACACGCCGAACGTCCGGGTCCGCGTGGGAGTGGCGGGACCGGCGGCGGTGGCCTGGGCCGCCCTGCCCGCCGACCCGCCCCTCCGTGCGCGCGACCTCGACCGGGACGACGTCGCCGCGATCCTCTACACCTCCGCCACGACCGGCCGCCCCAAGGGCGTCATGCTCTCCCACGCGAACGTGCTGTCGAACGCGTACGCCACGGTCCACCACCTCCGGATGACGCCCGAGGACCGCGGCCTGTGCGCCCTCCCGCTCTTCCACTGCTTCGGCCAGAACTTCATCATGAACGCGCTCATGACCGCCGGCGGGACGCTGGTGCTGCACGAGCGGTTCGTCCTGGCCGACTTCCTCGCGGCGATCGGGCGGCACCGCATCACGATTCTCTACGCGGTGCCGACGATGTACATCCTCTTCCTCGCCGGCGACCTCGCTGCGTGCGATCTCTCCTCCCTGCGCCTGGCGTTCTCCGCGGCCGCCATGCTACCCGCCGATGTCGAGGCCCGCTGGCAGGCTCTGACCGGGCTCCCGATCTGCCAGGGCTACGGGCTCACGGAGTCCTCGCCGTTCGCGACCTACAACCACGAGCGTGCCCACCGGCCGGGCTCGATCGGCACCCCCATCGAGAACGTCGAGGTCCGCGTGGTCGACGAGCGCGACCGGGAGGTGCCCGACGGCGCGCTGGGCGAGCTGGTGATCCGCGGGCCCAACGTGATGAAAGGCTATCTCGGCAAGCCCGAGGAGACCGCCCAGACCCTCCGGGGCGGCTGGCTCCACTCGGGCGATATCGGGTTCCGGGACGCCCACGGCTACTTCCACGTGGTCGACCGCGTGAAGGACATGATCAACGTCTCCGGCATCAAGGTCTATCCGCGCGAGGTGGAGGAGGTCCTCTTCGGGCACCCCGGGGTCAAGGAGGTCGCGGTGCTCGGGATGCCCGATCCCTTGAAGGGCGAGGCAGTGCGGGCGTGCGTGGTCCTCCGGGAGGGGGACACGGTCACCGCAGAAGAGCTGATCGCGCTCTGCCGGGAACGCCTCGCGGCGTACAAGGTGCCGGCCGTCGTGGAATTCCTCGGCGCGCTCCCGAAGAGCCCGACCGGCAAGATCTTGAAGAAGGAGCTGCGCCCCGCCGGTGGATCATGACGGCCGTGCTGGGGCGGACTCGTTCCGCACCCCGCGGGGGCGGGCACCCACGGCCGGAGGCCGTGGGCGGGCGCGATCCGTTCGCCGCCATAGGCTGGGCCGGTCGTCGAGCCGCTGTCGACGGGAGCGACCGGGTCCCGACGACGTTCGAGGAGTACTGGACGTTCAGGCGCCCCGTCGACCCCGAGGCCTGGCGGCTCACCGCGATCCAGCACCCCCCCGCCTGAGAGCCTCCCGGGGTCAGGCACCACCGCGGCCGTGACTCCGTCGCCCCCCCTCCGGACGTGAGCCCCAAGCGGGGGCGTCTGGGCCTCGTTCTCCCCGTTCTGGCGGCCGTCTTCCTCGTGGCCGCCGGGCTCCTGATCAGTCTTCCGTACGTCGTTGACCTGCCCCGGGTCCAGGCCCTCCTCCAATCGGAAGCGAGCCGCCGGCTGGGCCGTCCCGTTGCGTTCGAGCGTGTCTCCCTGAGCTACTGGCCGCTTCCTGCGATCCGCGTCCGTCGGCTTACCGTCGGGAACGCGACCGGCTTCGGGCCCGACCCGCTGGTGTCCGTGGAGGATGCTCGCGTCCGCGTGCGCCTGCTGCCGCTCCTCCGAGGCCGGCTCCAGTTTGGCGAGGTGACGCTCGGACGGCCGCGGCTCATCGTGGAGCAAAAGCGAGACGGTAGCTGGAACCTTCCGGCGCCCGGGACCACGCGGCCCGCGCCCCCGGCTCCGTTTGTCTTCGTCTCCCGCATTCGGCTCCGCGACGGGCACCTGGAGGTCCGCCTGCCGGGCGAGCCCGGCCGGCCCGTGATGGCCCACCTCGTGGATCGGATCGACCTCACGCTGGAGGGCCTCGGCTGGAGCGAGCCGATCAAGCTCAGGCTAGCGGCGCGGCTGCCGGGCGGCGGCGTTGTCCTCAAGGTGGAGGGGCAGGTCGGCCCTCTGGGGTGGGCCGGCTCTGACCTCGCAGCCGTGCCCGCGCGCCTGGCGGCGCGCTTCACCGCCGAGGAGTCCCGACCGCCGGCGAACGTCGCGTTCGTCGTCACGGGGAGAGGCGAAGGGGAGGTGCATGCGGAAGGCCCGCTCGGCCACATGACCGGTGGCGGGCGACTGACCTTCGCGCGTCTCACGATCACTCACCGGCCCGCGGCGTGCCCCTCCGGCGCGGCCCGGTCCTTGGTCCTGGAGGCGGTGGAGCTGCCCATCCGGATCGACGGGGCCAGGCTCATCGTGCAGCCGTTCACGGTGCGGGTCGCCGGGGGCGCGGTGCGGGGTGAGGCGGCGCTGACGTGGCGGGGGGCCACACCGGGGGTGCGCCTTTCCGGTGTCCGCGTTCAGGGCGTGGCCGCTGAGCCGGTCCTGGTGGATTTCTTCTGCCAGCCGTACGCCGTGGCCGGGCGTGTCGACGCGTCCGGTGAAGCGACGTTTGCCGGCACGGGGGACGAACTCCTGCGCTCAGCGCGCGGGACGTGGCAGGCTCGGGTCGGGTCCGGACGGTTCGTGGGCCCGGCCATGCTCACGCTGCTGTCCGGGATCGTTCGCGTGGGGACGGCGCTCTCCTCGGTCGTCGCCCTGGGCACACCGGCGCCGCTCTTGGCGTCGCCGTTGGAGTTCCAGTCGCTCGTGGCTTCGGGGTCGGTGGGGGGAGGGCAGCTCCGCGTTCGCGAGATGACGATGCAGAGCCACCCCTTCCGGGTCACGGGGGAAGGGAGCTACGGGCTCCTCGATACCCGCCTCGACTTCACCCTCCACGTCCGCGCCGGTCGCTCCGCCTTCGGAGTGAAGGTCGGGGGGACCGCGCGCGAGCCGTCCTATGGGCCTCTGTCCCGCGGCATTCTCGGGGGTGCCGCCGAGGCCCTGAGGTCCCTGACGGGCGCCCGCAAGGGGCAGCCGGGAACGCTCCCGCCTGCCGGAGGCACCGGGGAAACGCGGTAGCCCGCGGCGGCCGGAGCCTCGAGCCACGGGACGCGCCCCGGGCGCGCCCCAGCCGCCCCGAGATCCGGTGCGCCCGGGCGAGGACGCGGCGAGTTGGTCGCCTGTTCTCCGTCGGCGGAGTGTGTTACCCTCGAAGCGTCATCATCAGGGCAGAAACTCCGAGTGAGCCTCTGCGGCCGGGCCCCTGCGACGAGGCGGAGCCGTGCGAGTCGTCCGGGCTCACTGTCCGGGCGCCCTCCCCGTTCCTGGAGTGAGGCGACCGGGCCGATGGGCGTCCGCGGAGTCAGTTCCGCGCGCATGCTCAACGAACGTCTAGCGCCGTGGCCGATCCCCGTCGCATCCCGGCGTCCTCGGTCGTCGGCGGGCCTCAACGTATGCGGCATACGCCTCGGCCCGCCTCCTCCCTGCGTCCTGGGGCTGCTCGGGTCTCAGCCACGGCCCGAGGCGGTTGGGCGATGGAACTTGACTCATTGACCACAAGTTGGGTGCTTCAAGGGCTCTAGTACCGCGCATGGGTCACGGCGTTCTCGGCTTGCCCCGATTTGGAGACGTGACGGCGGTTGGCATCGTCCGGCCGGCGCGCAACCGGGCGGAGGACCATGGCACGGGGACGCATTCTGGTCGTTGACGGCGAAGAATCGATCGCCGACTCGGTGCGGGCGACGCTCCAGGAGGCGGGCTACGCCGTCCGGACGGCGAGGTCCGCAGCCGCCGCCATAGCGGAGCTCGAGCGCGCGGAGTGGGACCTCGCGTTCGTCGACCTCGTCCTCCCCGACATGGACGGGCTCGAGCTCCTGAAGACGCTCAAAGCCCGGCGCCCGGCCCTCGCAGCGGTGGTGATCACCGCGCAGGGGTCCGGGTCGAAGGGGTTCGCCGCGCGGGAGGCCGGGGCGTACGCCTTCCTGGAGAAACCCGACGACGTGACGCCCCCGAAAATCCTCTCGGTCGCGGCGAACGCCCTCGAGCACAAGCACCTGATCGACCGGCTGGTCGGCGGGCCCGGGCGCCACGGCCCCCTCATCGGCCGCTCGCCCGCGATGCAGAAGGTGTTCGAGCTGCTCGATACCGTGGCGTCCGTCGACGCGAACGTGCTCATCATCGGCGAGCCCGGGACGGGGAAGGACCTGGTCGCCAGCGTGATCCACTACGCGAGCCCCCGCGCCGACCGGCCGTTGGTCACGGTCAACTGCGCCGCCCTTCCCCGGGAGCTCATCGAGCCGGAGCTGTTCGGCTATGTGAAAGGAGCCTTCCCGGGGGCCACATCGGACAAGCCGGCGCTGTTCGAGGAAGTCCACCGGGGCTCTCTCCTCCTCGATGAGATCGCCGAGATGCCGGGAGATCTCCAGGCGAAGCTTCTGCGCGTGCTCGAGGAGCGCAAGTTCCAGCGTCTCGGGACCGCTCGGGACATCGACGCGGACTTCCGGTTGATCTCCTCCACCGCCCGTCACCCGGAGACGGCGGTCCGGGAGCGCCGGTTGAGCGCGGACCTTTACGCGCGGATCAGCACGGTCACGATTCGCATCCCGCCGCTGCGGGAGCGTCCCGAGGACCTCCCGCTGCTCGCGCAGCACTTCCTCGCCCACTTCGCCGGAAGACACGGCAAGCCGGTGACGGGCATTGCCGCCGATGCCTACCAGGCCCTCCTGGGTTATGCCTGGCCGGCGAACGTGCGCGAGCTCGAGCAGGCGGTGGAGCGGGCCGTTCTCGTCTGCCGCGGGAGCGAGCTCACCGTGGGAGACCTGCCCGAGGCGGTGATCCCGGGTCGCCAGGCGGCGATGCCCCCGGTGGCGCTGGCCACGCTGAACCTGGAGGAGTTGGAGCGCCAGGCGATCCTTCGGGCACTCGAGACCAACAACTGGAACAAGCAGCAGGCGGCGCGCGCCCTCGGGCTCCATCGGCCGACGCTCTACTCCAAGATGCGCAAGCACGGCATCCCCCTCAAGCGCCCGTAGGATCCTTCGAACACGTGGAGTAGCGACTTTGGGCCTGGCCTCCGTGCGAGCGTCACGGCGAACCTGGAGCGCGCCCTTGCGGTGGTGAGAGCCGTGTGACAGAATAAGGACGGGCGTGAGAGGCGGCCCCCAGCGTGGGGCCGTGTCTGTTTCCGCAACCTTCGCGAGAACGGGAGTGGTCCATGACGACCCCCGCCCCCGACACGGGCCTCGAGGACGTTGTCGTCTCCACCTCCGAGATCTGCTTCATCGACGGGAATCGGGGGCGCCTCCTCTACCGCGGGTACGACATCCACGACCTCGTCGCCCACGCGAGCTTCGAGGAGACGGTCTACCTTCTCTGGCACGGCAGGCTCCCGTCCCGGCAGGAGCTGGACCGGTTCAACCGCGGCCTCGCCGCCGCCCGCCGCCTGCCGCCGAAGGTCATGGCCCTCCTGAAGAGCTTCCCGCGGAAAGCCGACCCGATGGACGTGGTCCGGACGGCCGTCTCCGCCCTCGGCATGTACGACCCGGAGACCGCCGATGCCTCGCGGGAGGCGAACCTCCGCAAGGCGCTCCGCATCCAGGCGCAGGTGCCGACGCTCGTCGCGGCGTGGGCACGGATCCGGAAGGGCAAGGCCCCGGTCCCGCCGAACACGCGGCTCAACCTTGCCGCCAACTTCCTCCACATGCTCTTCGGGAAGAAGCCGAGCCCGCTCGCCGCCAGGGCGATGGACACCGCGCTCATCCTGCACGCCGACCATGAGCTGAACGCCTCGACCTTCGCGGCTCGCGTCACGACCGCGACGCTCTCGGACATCTACTCGGCGGTGGTGTCGGGGATCGGCACGCTGAAGGGCCCCCTTCACGGTGGGGCGAACGTCGGCGTGATCCGGATGCTCCTCGGGATCGGCGAGGTGGACCGGGCCGAGGCCTGGATCAAGAGCGCGCTCGCGCAGAAGAAGCGGATCATGGGCTTCGGCCACCGCGTCTACCACACCGAGGACCCGCGCGCGACGCACCTCCGGCGGCTGTCCGAGGCGCTCGGCCGCGAGGCCGGAGAGCTTCGGTGGTACGAGATGTCCCGGATCATCGAGCGGGTCGTGAAGGAGCAGAAGGGGCTCTACCCCAACGTCGACTTCTACTCGGCCTCGGCGTACTACTCGATGGGGATCGATCCCGACCTCTACACCCCGATCTTCGTCGTCTCGCGGGTCGCCGGCTGGACCGCCCACATCCTCGAGCAGCAGGCGAACAACCGCCTGATCCGGCCGCGGGCCGAGTACATGGGGCCGCAGCAGGCGACGTACGTCGCGCTCGACCAGCGCTAGTCCCAACGGCAGAACGTCCGCCTGCGGACCGACAAGAACGGACGCCAGATAGTTTGGGATTGGGTTCGAGGGCGGCGGTAGTGGGGTTCACGAAGGCCCACGGCCTGGGCAACGACTACCTCGTCATGGCCGAGGCCGACGTCGAGTTTCCGTTCTCCCCCGCCGCGATCCGGTGGATCTGCCACCGCCACTGGGGCGTGGGCTCGGACGGGATCCTCCTCCGGACCGGCTCGGCCGTGGCCGACGTCGGCCTCCGCATCTTCAACCCCGACGGGAGCGAAGCGGAGAAGTCCGGCAACGGCCTCCGCATCTTCGCGAAGT
>CAZDYT010000126.1:0-8902 GCA_964509395.1 uncultured bacterium | reverse complement strand
CCCCACCCCCCCCCCGGCCCGCGCGGGGGGGGGCCGCCCCGCCGCTCCCTGACCACCACCAGCCCCTCGCTGATCCGGTCGCGGAGGACGCTCTCGAGCGCTTCGGCCATCTCGCCCGAGGCCTTCCCCGCGCCCACGACCACGATCCGGCGGACGCGCTCGAGGTCGAAGGTGCGGCCCGCGACGCTGAGGCGCGCTCCCTCGAGGCGGAGGGCCTGTCGCGTGAGGTGCCGGGCGTCGCCGGCCGCGATTGCGGCCGCAAGGATCGTCCGCGCCGCCGACCGCAGCCGGGCGAGGTCAGCCACGCGGGGCCGGGAGCGGGGGAGTCTTCCGGCGCGGGGTCGAGAACCCGGCAGCCCGAGGACGCCGGGCCGGGATCCGCACCCGCGAGACGCCGGTACCCGGCCGAGGCGGACGCCCCAAAGCGAGGTCAGCGGCCGGCCGCCAGCTTTTGGAGACGCTGGCCGGCGTCGAGGAGGACGTCGTCGGTCTTCGGAAAGCAGAAGCGGATCTTCGTGCGGCCGAGCTCCGGGTGGGCGTAGAAGGACGAGCCCGGGACGGTGGCGACGCCGACCTCCTTGACGAGATACATGGCGAACGCGCTGTCGTCGGCAAGGCCGAACCGCTCGAGGAAGTGCGCGCACTCGGTGAGCACGTAGTAGGCCCCGGAAGGCTTGAAGATCTCGAACCCTGCCCGCTCGAGGAGCGGGCAGAGCAGGTCGCGGCGGGCCTGGTAGGCCTCGCGGAGGCTCACGTAGTACGAACCGGGCAGGCCCAGCGCCGTGACGGCGGCCTCCTGGAGCGGCGCGGGAGCGCCGACCGTGACGAAGTCGTGCGCGCGGCGGATCCCGACGGCGATCTCCGGGGAGCTGATCGTATACCCGATCCGCCAGCCCGTCACCGAGTACGACTTCGACACCCCGGAGATCGTGATCGTGCGCTCCCACATCCCCGGCAGGGTAGCGATGGGAACGTGCCGGTGCCCGTCGAAGACGATGTGCTCGTAGATTTCGTCCGTGATGGCGAGGACGTCGTGCTTCTGACAGAGCTCGGCGATCGTCTCGAGCTCCCGCCGGGCGAACACCTTCCCCGTCGGGTTGTTCGGGCTGTTGAAGATGATCGCTCTCGTGCGCGGGCTGAACGCGCGGGCCAACCGCTCGGGGTCGAACGAGAAATCCGGCGGCTCGAACGGCACGTACACGGGCCGCGCCCCCGAGATGATCGCACCGGGCCCGTAGTTCTCGTAGAACGGCTCGAAGATGATGACCTCGCCGCCGGGGTCGAGCACCGCGAGGAGCGTCGAAAGCATCGCCTCGGTCGAGCCGCAGCAGACCGTCACCTGACGGTCCGGGTCCACGGCCTTGCCGTAGAACCGCTCGAACTTCGCCGCAATCGCCTGCCGCAGATTCCGCGCCCCCCACGTGATCGAATACTGATGGAAATCGCCGTCGATCGCGCGATGGGCCGCCTCCAGCAGCTCCTTCGGCGGCGGGAAGTTCGGGAACCCCTGGGCGAGGTTCACACCCCCGTACTCGGCGTTGACCCGGGTCATCTCGCGGATGACCGACTCGGTGAACCCCTGGACCCGCTTCGAGATCGTCCGGGCGGTCACGGCCGTGGCCCTCCGCACGCCGGGCACGCCGGATTCCGGCCCACCGTCACGGGCTTGAGCTCGGCCGCGCGGCCGTCGTACAGGAGCAGCTGCCCGGCGGCCGGGCTCGGGAGCCCGAGGCACAGCTTGAGCGCCTCAACCGCCTGAAGACTCCCGACGACGCCGGCCGCGGGACCCAGGATGCCCGCCTCCTGACACGACGGCCCGGCGCCGGCCGGGGGGGTGGCGCGGACCACGCACCGGTAGCACGCCGTCTCTCGGGGGCGGACCACGAGGAGCTGGCCGTCCCACCCGACGACACCCGCGGCGACCACCGGGATGCCGAGCGCCACGCAGGCGTCGTTGACGAGGAGCGTCGTCACGAGGGTGTCCGACCCCTCGACCACGATCTCGTACCCGCCGACGATCTCGCGGACGTACGCGGCCGTGACCCGGACGTGGTGGGGGACCACCCGGACATCCGGATTCAGCTCCTCGAGCCGAGCCTGACCCGAGCTGACCTTCGGCCGGTCGAGGTCCTTGACGCCATGCAGGATCTGCCGCTGGAGGTTGGAGAGCTCCACCGCGTCGCCGTCCACGAGCCCGATGGTGCCGACGCCCGCGGCCGCGAGGTAGAGCGCGGCCGGAGACCCGAGCCCTCCTGCCCCGACGATCAGGACACGGGCGCCGAGGAGTCGCGCCTGCCCCCCGCCCCCGACCTCGGGGAGGAGCATCTGGCGGCTATAGCGGCGCAGCGCCTCCTCGCTCAACGGGAACGTCACGGACAGGGTTCCTCCCCCGCTTCCTCCGCGGGAGAGAGACGGTCCGTCTCAAGGGACGATGACGTCCCGCTCAATCGGATCGACCTTGACCCCCTTCTCCTTCAACCAGGCGACGCCGCGCTCGAGCTCGTCTTCCGTCCCTTCGATCTCCAGCGTCACCCAGCCGTGGGTCGCCGTCACGTCGGCGCGGCGGATGTTCGTGACGAGGTTGAAGTCCCTCCCGAGCTGGTAGATCACGGGATCCTTGATCCGCTCGGGCGGGAACGTGAGGTAAATGCGCATCTTGGCCATGTCGATCCGCCTAGCCCCCTCCCGCGATCGCCGGGACGATGGAGACCTCGTCGCCGTCCTTCACCGCGGTCGCCTTGCCCGAGAGGAAGCGGATGTCCTCCTCGTTCACGTAGATGTTGATGAACCGCCGGAGCTCCCCGGACTCCTCGACGAGCCGCTCCCGGATCCCCGGGAACTGCCGCTCGAGGTCGTTGATCAGCTCGGCGACGTCTTTCCCCTCCGCTTTCACCTCGGCGACGCCGTTGGTGACCCGGCGGAGGGGCGTCGGGATTCGAATCAGAACGGGCATCGTTGGCCTCCTCGTGCCCTCCCGATCGCCGTCGCATCCCGAGCCTCGGGCCTCGGGCTGCTCGGGACTCGGCCCGGCACCTCGATGCTAACCCCGGGTCAGGCTCTTGAGATCCCCCAGGGCCCGGTCGAAGGCAGCGAGGCTCGGCCGGATCCGGACGGCTTCGCCGAGTCGCGACTCCACGGCTTCCACCGTCTTGAGCCCGTTGCCCGTGATGCAGATGACGATCGGCTCGTCCCGCGGGATCACGCCCTGGTCGATGAGCTTCTTCGCCGCCGCCAGCGTCACGCCGCCCGCCGTCTCGGTGAAGATCCCCTCCGCGCGCGCCAGCAGCGCCATCGCCTCGAGGATTTCCTCGTCGGCCACGTGCTCGGCGGCACCGCCCGATTCCTTCACGACCCGGTACGCGTACACTCCGTCCGCGGGGTTGCCCATGGCGAGCGACTTGGCGATCGTGTTCGGGCGCACCGGGACGAGCACCTCGGAGTTCTGCTTGATCATGGTCACGATGGGGCCACAGCCGGCGGCCTGCGCCGCGTGCATCCGGGTCCGGACCCCATCGATGAGCCCCAGGGCGTGAAGCTCCTTGAGCGCCTTCCAGATCTTGGTGATGAGCGACCCGGCCGCACACGGCACCACGATGTGCGCCGGCGCCTGCCAGCCGAACTGCTCGGCGATCTCGTACCCGTAGGTCTTCGAGCCCTCGGAGTAGTACGGGCGGATGTTGATGTTGACGAAGGCCCAGCGGTACTTGTCGGCCACCTCCGAGCAGAGCCGGTTCACCTCGTCGTAGGTCCCCTCGACCGCCACGAGCACCGGCGCGTAGACCAGGGTGCAGACGACCTTGCCCTGCTCCAGGTCCGCTGGAATGAAGATGAAGGAGCGCAGCCGGGCCTCGGCCGCGTGCGCCGCCACGGAGTTCGCCAGGTTGCCGGTCGAGGCGCACGCGACGGTGTCGAAGCCGAACTCCTTCGCCTTCGTCAACGCCACGGCCACCACCCGGTCCTTGAACGACCACGTCGGGTGGCACACCGAGTCGTTCTTGACGTAGAGCTCCCGGACCCCCAGCTCCTCGGCGAGGTTCCGGGCACGCACGAGCGGCGTGAAGCCGGCGTGGTGCCCGACGGCGGCCTCCCCCTCGATCGGGAGGAGGTCCTTGTAGCGCCAGATGCTGGGGGGACCGGCGGCGATCCGGTCGCGCGTCACGACGCCCCGAAGCGCCTCGTAGTGGTAGTCCACCTCCAGCGGGCCGAAACAGAACTCACAGACGTGGAGAGGGGCCGCCGGGTAACCACGGCCGCACTCCCGGCACTTGAGGCCTTTCACCTTCTCCATCGGACACGTCCTCCTGGGGATTTGAGCCCCGACACGGTTGATGAGATGTAACACGCTCTGTGCTCGCCCGTCAAGGAAGAGGCGCGCGAACCCGGGCCCGGCAGGCCGCACTCGCCGGCGTTTCAGGCTGTCGGTCCTTGCCCACCGTGCGGGGCCAGCGTAGCATCGGTGCGCATGATCGCTGCGAGCGACCACCGACCTTGGCCGCTTCCGCGAGGACCGTGGGTCATGGCGCAGAGCTGGCACGACCTCCTCTTCGCCCACTGGCCGGTTCCCGTGGAGCACCTGCGGCCTGCACTTCCGTCCTTCCTCCCGCTGGACACGTTCGCGGGCCGCGCCTGGGTTGGGGTCATCCCGTTCCGCATGACCGGGGTCCGGCTGCGCGGCATCCCCCCGGTACCGTGGCTCTCGGCGTTCCCGGAGCTGAATGTTCGAACGTACGTCACGGCGGGCGGCAAGCCGGGCGTGTTCTTCTTCAGCCTGGACGCGGGAAACGCGGTGGCGGTCACCGTCGCCCGCCGGTGGTTTCGCCTCCCGTACTATCGCGCACGGATGTCCGTCACCCCCGACCAGGGCGGCATCCGGTACACGAGCCAGCGGGTTCACCGGGGCGCAGCCCCGGCCGCGTTCAGCGCGCGGTACGCCCCGGTGGGTCCGGTGTTTCGGGCTTCGGCGGGTTCCCTCGACCGCTGGCTGACCGAGCGCTACTGTCTCTACACCACCGGACCAGCCGGCCGGCTCTATCGCGCGGAGATTCACCACGCGCCGTGGCCGCTCCAACGCGCGGCGGCCGCCGTCCTGCGGAGCACGATGACGGGGCCCCTCGGAATTGCGCTCCCCGACGCCGAGCCCCTCCTCCACTTCGCCCGGCGGCTCGACGTCGTCGTCTGGGCCCCGCGGCCGGTGGCCGGATAGGCTTGCGGTCCTCAACACCTGTGTGGTATAAGGACCGACATGCCAGTCGGGTACCGGGAGGAGCCGTGCCGGGCGGCGCTGAACCGGGTGACGGGAATGGACTTCCGATGGTCTCTGAACCCCTACATGGGCTGCGCCCATCGCTGCACCTTCTGCTACGTCCGCGCCTACGAGCTACGGGCGGACCGGCCGGCCGACGACCGCTACGGGCAGTCCGTCCGCGTGAAGGTCAACATCGCAGAGGTGCTGTGGGCCGAGGTCACGCGCCCCTCGTGGCGGCGGGAGCCCGTGGCCATCGGCGCGGCCACGGACCCCTACCAGCCGGCCGAGGGGCGCTACCGCCTGACACGGCGCTGCCTCGAGGTCCTCGCCGCGGTCCGCAACCCGTTCAGTCTCATCACCCGGGGCCCGATGATCGTGCGGGACATCGACGTTCTCCAGGAAGCCTCCTGCCGGGCCGAGGTCTGTATCAACTTCTCGATCCCGACCCTCGACGAGCGGATCTGGCACACCACCGAGCCGGGCACCGCGCCTCCGCGGCAACGGCTGCGGGCGCTCCGGATGCTCGTCGATGCGGGCCTCACGGCCGGCGTCGGCCTCGCGCCCATCCTGCCCGGGCTGTCCGATGGCTCGGAACAGCTCGCCGAGGTCGTGCGGGCCGCGCGGGAGGCCGGGGCCACGCATCTCTGGGCCAACCTTCTTCACCTGCGCCCCGGCACCCGGGAGCACTTCCTCGCTCACCTCGCGCGTGACTGGCCCGAGGAGGTCGCGCGCTACGAGCGGCTCTACGCGCGCGGAGCGTACGTTTCGCGTCGCCAGTCGGAGCCGGTGCTGGAGGAGGTTGCCGAGCTCCGAACCCGCTACGCCATCGCCGATCGCCGCGCGTCCCCGCTCGGGCCACCGCCCGCCCCCGAGCAGTTCGCTTTCGCGATCTGAGATCCGGCCCCCCCCGGGACACGCCGGAGCCGGATCACGCGCGCGCTTTTCATGATTTGCCGTTCAGGGCCAAAGGAGCCGGCCGCCGCGCCGGCTCGCTCTGCTAAGATCAGACGGCGTGCGGCGCCTGCTGCCGGCCCTGCTCCTTCTCGCCTATGGCGGCGCCTTCGGGATGGCGGCCTTCGGAGGCGGTCTCCCCGCCTTCGACGACCACCCTGGCCAGTTCTTTCGGCTCTGGCACGCGCTCGAGCGCAGCTTCCCGGAAGGGCACTGGACCGCAGACTGGAACCCGGACTGGTGGGGCGGATACCCCGAGCTCCAGTTCTACCCGCCGGGTTTTGCGCTGGTGGGCGCCGCGATCCGCCTCCTCGGGCTCTGGCAGCCCTCCGTCGAGACGGTCTACCGGCTCCTCTGCACGCTCCTGCTGCTCTTCCCCGCGCTCACCACCTATGTGCTCCTCCTGCGCCTGCTGGACGACGGGTGGCTCGCCCTCCCGCCAGCCTTCCTCGCGCTCACGCTCTCGGCAGGCCTGCGGGGCGGAGTCGAAGAGAGCCTGCGCTGGGGCATTCTCACGAGCCGCCTGTCGCTCGGGGTACTTCCCCTGCTCGCGCTGTCGCTTCGGCCCTGGATCGAGGCGGGCCGGCGACCCATTTGGACGCCGATCGCCGCCGCAGCAGTCCTGCTGGCCCACCCCGCCCACGGGCCGGCCGCCGCCACGATCCTCGCCGTCGGCACCCTCCTTGCCCTCGCCCGCCGCCCACGACGCCAGACGCTCGTCGAGGCCCTGGGCGTCGTTGCCCTAGCGGCCGCCCTCGTCGCCTTCTGGATACTGCCCTTCGTCGTGCGCCGCACGTGGGTCGTGCCGCTCGCCTGGGGTAACGTCGGCCTGGGAGGCTTCCTCATGGAGGTCCGGTCGCGGCCGGCTCTCCTCGTGGTCGGGGTCGGCGCGCTGCTCGCGTGGGTGGCGGTGCTCACGCGGCGACGGCCCTTCGAGGCGTTTCTGGCAGCCCTGCCGGTCGCCCTCCTGGGGGTCGTGGCTCTGGACGCGCTCCTGTTCGGGCTGGGGTGGTCCGCCATCGAGCCGGACCGGCTCACCGACGCGCTCGCATTCGGCGGGCTCTGGGCTGCCGGGGTGAGCGCGGGCGCGTTGCTGGCCGCGTTGACCGGGCGACGGCCCCGCGGGCTCAGCCGCCCCGTCCCGGCGCTCGTCCTCATTGTCGTGCTCGCGCTCCTGCCGCGCGCGGTCAACAGCGAGCCTACGCTCACGCTGTGGCCTCTGGCCCGTGCGGATCTATGGCCACGCCTGGACGAGGTCAGCCGGACCCACGACCTTCCACGGCTCTGGGCCGCGCTCCGCGGCGCTCCCGACCGAGTCCTGTTTCTGACCTCCGCTCTGCGGGTCGGCCACGACGCCGACTGGTACGCGCCCCACAGCCATGTGCTCAGCCTCGCGCCGCTCTTCACCGGGCGCGAGATCATCCACGGGACCTATACCCACCCCGCGCCCCTCGCGGCTCGCTTTTATACCGGCGCGCCCGCCGCGCCCGGGCGGATGGAGGTTCTCGCCGAGCAGCTCGACGGCCGGCGTGTCCTGGGTGAGCCGCTGGAGCGCCTGTCCCCCCAGGCCTTCGAGGCCTTCGCGCGGCGCCTGCGGGTCGCGACGGTCGTCGTGCCCGCGTCCGATGTCGAGCGGGTGGGATTTCTCCGCGAGCGCTACGAGCCCCGGCACCGCGCTGCCGGCTTCACGGTGTTCGAGCGCCACGACCGGCCGTGGCCGCAGGTGGAGCGGATCACCCACCGGCGCTACCGGATCCTCGTCTTGCCCACTGGCGGCGTGTGGATCCCGACGGGGATCCCGGCATATCCGCTCTGGCGCGCCAAGAGCCGGCAGGGCTCGCTCGAGACCCGCGCCGACGCGTGGGGGCTCCTCGAGTTCCGGGTGCCCCTGGACCTCTGGGAGGCGGAGCTGGTCTATGCGGAGGGCCTCCTCGAATGGGGCGCTCTTGGCTTGACACTCCTCGGGCTCGCCGTCTGGAGCGGGTGGGCCTGGTGGGGCCGCCGACGTGGTCCTCTGGCCCGGCCCTCGGCGCTGGAGCGCCGCCGCCGGCGGTGAGCGCGCCCGCCGGTTTCGGCGGGCACGACGCTACACCAGAGGGTCGTAGCTGAAATACTGCCCGGAGGTCTCCGGCGGCACCAGGTGGTGAGCCAGGGTGCCCTGGAAGACGTCGGCGAGCCGCTCCGGAGTCCAGCCCTCGGCGTGATGAATCGACCGCACGGGACGCGGCTGAGAGAAGACGAAGATCTCCTTGCCGCGGACGCCGAAGATCTGGCCCGAGACGTTCGCGGCCTCCTCCGAGGCGAGGTACACGGCGAGGGGTGCGATGTCGCGCGGCGTCATCTTCTCGAGCTTCGCGACCCGCGCCTTCTGCTCCGGGGTCTCGGTCGGGATGGTGCCGATCAGGCGCGTCCACGCAAAGGGGGAGATGCAGTTCGCAGTGACGTCGTAACGCGCCATGTCGAGCGCCGTCACGCGCGTGAGCCCGACGATTCCCAGTTTCGCCGCGGCATAGTTCGCCTGCCCGACGTTGCCGATGAGCCCCGACGTCGACGTCATGTTGATGAAGCGGCCCCAGCGCTGCTCCTTGAACCGTGGCGCGGCGGCGCGCGTCACCGCGAAGGAGCCCTTGAGGTGCACCTGGATGACGGCATCCCACTCCTCCTCGGTCATGTTGAAGATCATCCGGTCGCGCAGGATGCCGGCGT
>CAZDYT010000125.1:0-8923 GCA_964509395.1 uncultured bacterium | reverse complement strand
GATGGCCGCGCAGGGCCCTGGCGCGGCCTCCCCTCGTCTCCCGTGTACCTTCATGAATGAGACGACATAGATGGGCGCGAAGTACTTCGGGGCCGTGATCCCCCGCCGCGAGGACCCGCGGCTCCTCACGGGACGCGGGCGCTACGTAGACGACATCACGCTCCGCGGGATGGCGCACGTCGCCTTCCTCCGAAGCCCTTACGCCCACGCCCGGATCCGGCGCCTCGACCCCGAGGCCGCCCGCCGGCTTCCCGGGGTGGTGGCGGTCTTCACCCACGCCGACCTCGGGGAGCGGGCCACGGTCCCGCCGCTCGAGGCCGAGGTCGCGCCGCCCCGGCTGGCGGCCGAGATCGCCTTCACGGTGAAGCGGGCGAGCCCGGAGCTCCTCTGCCGGGAGCGGGTCCACTACGTGGGCGAGGCGGTGGCCGCCGTCGTCGCCGAGAGCCGCGCCCTCGCCGAGGACGCGCTCGACCTGATGGAGGTCGACTACGAGCCGCTCCCCGCGGTCGTAGACTGCGAGGCGGCCCTCGCGCCGGGTGCCCCGCGGGTCCATCCAGAGTGGGGCGACAACGTCGCCGTCCACTTCGCCCACACGGTGGGCGATCCGGAGCCGGCGTTCCGAGCCGCCGACCTCGTCGTCCGGGAGCGCGTCCGCATCCAGCGTCACGCCGGGATGCCGCTCGAGCCGCGCGGGATCGTGGCCGAGCCCAGCGGCCGCGAGGGGACGGTCACCGTCTGGACCTCCCACCAGATCCCGCACTTCGTCCAGGGCGCCCTGGCCGCGGTGCTCCGGGTCCCCGCCCACCGGGTGCGCGTGGTGACCCCCGACGTCGGCGGCGGGTTCGGCACCAAGGCCCTGGTCTACCCCGAGGACATCCTGGTGCCGCTCCTCGCGCTGCGCCTCGGGCGTCCCCTGAAGTGGATCGAAGACCGGCGGGAGCACATGCAGAGCGCCGCCCACGCGCGGGACCAGATCCACGACCTCGAGATCGCCGCGCGCCGCGACGGCACCCTCCTCGGGCTCCGGGATCGCATCCTCCTCGACCAGGGCGCCTTCAACCCGTGGGGGATCGAGCTGCTCTACATCACCGTCACGCACCTCCGCGGGCCCTACAAGATCCCGAGCTTCGCCTTCACGGCGGACGCGGTGGTCACCCACAAGACGCCGAACTCGCCGTTCCGCGGGGCGGGCCGCCCCGAGGCCGCCTTCGTCATGGAGCGAGGGCTCGACCGTGTCGCGCGCGAGCTCGGCCTGGACCCGGCCGAGCTGCGCCGGCGAAACATGATCCGCGGCGACGAGATGCCGTACGATGCCGGGCTCCTCGATCGCGACGACCACCCGGTCGTCTACGACTCGGGCGACTTTTCCGCGCTGCTGGACAAGGCGCTCGATGCGGTCGGGTACGGGGCCTTCCGCGAAGAGCAGACCCGGCTCCACCGCCGAGGCGTCTACCGGGGGATCGGTCTCTGCGCGTACGTGGAGGGCACCGGGGTCGGCCCCTACGAGGGCGCCGCCGTCCGCCTGGACGCGTCCGGCGGCGCCGTGGTCGCCACCGGGGCCTGCTCCCAGGGCCAGGGGCACGAGACCACCTTCGCGCAGATCGCCGCCGACGCGCTCGGCGTGCCGCTCGCGTCGGTGACGGTCGTCGGGGGCGACACGGGCGCCATCCCGTTCGGGATCGGGACCTTCGCGAGCCGGAGCGCCGTCGTGGCGGGAAATGCGATCGCCGCCGCCGCGCGGCAGGTACGCGAGAAGCTCCTGCGGGCCGCGGCGGTGCTCCTCGAAGCCGACCCCGGAGACCTCGACATCGAGGACGGGCGCGTCTTCGTCCGGGGCGTGCCGGGCTCCGCCGTCACGCTGGCGCGCGTGATCCAGTCGGCCTTGCCGACCTTCGCCGCGCCGCGCCCCGTGGCGCCGGACTTCGAAGCCTCCTCGTACCACCATGTTCCGGGGCAGACGTGGGCGAGCGCGGTGCACGCCGCCGTGGTGGAGGTGGATCCGGAGACCGGTGTGGTGCGGCTTCTCCGGTACGTCGTGGCCCACGACTGTGGCCGCGTCATCAACCCCCTCATCGTGGAGGGCCAGATCCGCGGCGGCGTCGCGCAGGGGATCGGCGGGGCCCTGCTCGAGGAGATGGTCTACGACGAGCAGGGCCAGCTCCTCACGGGGACGCTGATGGACTACCTCCTCCCGACGGCCGTGGAAGTCCCGCCGATCACGACGGTGCACCTCGAGTCCCCGTCACCCCGGAATCCGCTCGGCATCAAGGGCCTCGGGGAAGGCGGCGCGATCGGCGCGCCGGCGGCGGTCGCGAATGCCGTCGAGGACGCGCTCGCGCCCCTCGGCGTGCGGGTCACCGCGACGCCGCTCCACCCCTCCCGCGTCCTCGCCCTGATCCGCGAAGCGCGCGCGCGAGCGCGCGCGGCGGGGGCTCGGTGAAGCCGGTCCGGTTCGCCTGGGTGGATCCCCGGTCGGTCGAAGACGCGCTCGCGCTGCTCGCGGAGCATGGCGAGGACGCGAAGCTCCTCGCCGGCGGCCAGAGCCTCGTGCCCCTCCTCAACATGCGCCTTGCGCGCCCGGCGGTCCTCGTCGACCTCAACCGGGTCGCGGGGCTCGACGGCATTCGCGTGGAGGACGGCGTCCTCTGCGTGGGCGCCATGACGCGCCAGCGGACCGTGGAGCGGGATCCCGCCGCTAAGACTCGGTGCCCGCTTCTCGTCGAGGCCCTTCAGTTCGTCGGCCACCCGCCGATCCGCCACCGCGGAACGGTCGGGGGCAGCCTCGCCCACGCCGACCCGGCCGCCGAGCTCCCGGCCGTCCTCACCTGCCTGGGGGGCGAGGTCGTGGCCCGGAGCCGCGCGGGGGAGCGCGTGATTCCGGCGGCGGAGTTCTTCCGGGATCTCCTGACCACCGCGCTCCGCCCGGACGAGATCCTGACCGAGGTCCGCTTTCGCCTGCCCTCGCCGGCGGCGGGCTGGGCGTGCCTGGAGGTGGCCCGGCGTCACGGCGACTTCGCGCTGGTCGGCGTCGCCGCGCTGGTCGAGCCGGGCCCGGATCGCACGGTCCGGGACGCCGGCCTGAGCCTCTTCGGCGTCGGGGCTACGCCGGTGCGGTCGAGCGTCGCGGAGCGAGCGCTCGCGGGGCAGGAGCCCACGGCCGAGCGGCTCCGGCGGGCGGCGGACCTGGTGACCGAGACGCTCCGACCCGATTCCGACATTCACGCCTCGGCGGAGTACCGACGTCAGGTCGCCGGGGTGCTGACGCGTCGCGCGCTGGCGCTGGCCGTCGCAAGGTGGGGCAGTGGCGCGGGAATCGGGAGCAGCGGATGACCCCCGTCCCCGCCGCGGCGCGCAGCATCCGGGTCCGCGTGAACGGCCGGGAGTTCGAGCGGACGGTGGAGGCACGGAAGAGCCTGGCCGACTTCCTCCGGGAGGACCTCGACCTCACCGGCACGCACGTCGGCTGCGAGCACGGGGTCTGCGGAGTCTGCACGGTCACCCTCGACGGGGCGCCCGTGCGAAGCTGCCTGCTCCTCGCGGTCCAGGCGGATGGGTCGGAGGTGCTCACGGTGGAGGGGCTCGCGCCGGCGGGCGGGCTCCACCCGCTCCAGGAAGCCTTCTGGGCGCACCACGGGCTCCAGTGTGGCTTCTGCACGCCGGGGATCCTGATGAGCGCCTGCGCCTTCCTCCGGGACCACCCGGCGCCGTCGGAGACGGAGATTCGCGAGATGCTCGCGGGGCAGCTCTGCCGCTGCACCGGCTACGAGCACATCGTCGAGGCGATCAGGGCCGCCGCGCAGGTATGATCCGCCCCGCCGGCTTCCCGGAATCGTGACGCGGGGTCCCGCGGGTCCGCACGGACGCGTCGCCGAGCGCCGCCCGGCGCGCTTGCGCCCGATCCGATCGCGTGATACCCTCGGCACGCTTCCGGAGGACGTGGACCTTCAAGGCACCGATGTGAATCGGCAGGACCCGTCCGATGAAGATCACTGACGTCGAAGCCATCGTCCTTCGCCACCAGGCCACCATCCAGGACATCGCCGACGGCACCCAGGACGCCCTCGTCGTCCGCGTCTCGACCGACGACGGCATCACCGGGATCGGGGAAGTCGACTCGTCGCCGCACGTCGTCAAGGCGGCCATCGAGGCGCCGAAGTCGCACGTGCTCTGCAGCGGGCTTCGGGAGCTGCTCATCGGGGAGAACCCGCTCGAGATCGGTCGGCTCTGGGAGAAGATG
This sequence comes from uncultured bacterium, assembly GCA_964509395.1. Taxonomy (GTDB): domain Bacteria; phylum Methylomirabilota; class Methylomirabilia; order Rokubacteriales; family DASRDR01; genus CAZDYT01. Next base: position 4,686 of record CAZDYT010000125.1, on the reverse strand, counting down.
TATCGCGGCTCGATCTTCTTCGGCCGGCGGGGCGTCGGCATCCACGCGATGAGCGGGATCGACATCGCGCTCTGGGACATCGCCGGCAAGGCCTTCGGCAAGCCGGTCTACCAGCTCCTGGGCGGCGCGTACCGGGACCGCGTCCGGGCGTACGCCAGCACGCTCATGCCCGACACGCCGGCCGAGGCCGCCCGGGAAGCCGAGAAGTGGGCCGCGCAAGGGTTCACCGCGGTGAAGATGGGCTGGGGCGGGTTCGGGAAGTCCGCGACCAACGACGTCGCGCTCGTCGCGGCGGCGCGGAAGGCGATCGGCGACCAGGTGGATCTGCTCCTCGACATCGGCTTCTGCTGGGACGCGGCGACCGCGATCGAGCAGGTCCGCCGCTTCGAGCCGTTCCGCCCCTTCTGGGTCGAGGAGCCGCTGCCGCCGGACGACCTCCGGGGCTACCGGAAGCTGGCGGACGCGGTGGACACGCGGATCGCCTGCGGCGAGGAAAACGCGACCCGGTGGGAGTTCGAGCAGCTCATGGACGAGGGCGGCGTCGACGTGGTGCAGCCCGACATCGCCCGCGCCGGCGGCTTGACCGAGACGAAGCGGATCGCGGAGATGGCCCACCTGCGCGGGCTGCCGTGCGTGCCCCACGCCTGGAAGACGGGGATCCTCAAATCCGCCTCCCTGCACCTCATCGCGAGCATCCCGAACGCGCTCGTCCTCGAGTTCGTGGTGTGGGACTCCCCCCTCGCCCACGAGCTCACCCGCCCCAGGTTCTGGATCGACCGCGCCGGGATGGTCGCCGTGCCCCAGGAGCCAGGGCTCGGGATCACCCTGGACGAGTCGGTCCTCCGGCGCTATCGCGTCGCCTGACGCCTCTCGTGAGGGCCCCGCAGAACAGCGCGCTCCCGCATGCCGCCCCCGCGGTGAGGCTCGCCCCTCGGGCGCGGACCGTCTCGCGGCGGACCGCCACGGCGCGGCTCGCCTACGGCCTCGTCCTCCCGAGCCTCGCGCTCATCGGCGTCCTCGAGCTGTACCCGATCCTCTACTCCATGTGGCTCACCGCCCAGGATGTCAACCTCGACATCGGTGGGATCGGCACCGAGTACATCGGGCTCGGCAACTGGACGCAGATGCTGCACGACGCGACGCTCCCGTTCATCGTCTGGACGACGGTGTCCTTCACCGGGCTCGTCGTCCTCGCGAGCCTCCTCATCGGACTCGCCATCGCCCTGCTCCTGAATCAGGACTTTCACGGTCGCGGATTCTGCCGGCTGGTCCTGCTGGTCCCCTGGGCCATTCCGGCCGTCGTCTCGGGCCGGATCTGGGGCCTGATCTTCAACGCCGGCTTCGGCATCCTCAACACGCTCCTCCGCGCGCTCGGGCTCGTCGAGACGCCGATCCAGTGGCTCACCGACCCGCGGCTGGCGATCAACGCCGTCGCGTTCGCCCAGATCTGGACCAACGTCCCCCTGGTCGCCCTCTTCCTCCTCGCGGCCCTCCAGACGATCCCTCAGGAGCTCTACCAGGCCGCGAGGGTGGATGGGGCCTCCGCCTGGGGCTGCTTCTGGCACGTCACGCTCCCCTCGATCCGGACCGTCGGGCTCATCCTCGTCGTGCTCACCACGATCTCCTCGTTCAAGGTCTTCGACCTGATCTACATCCTGACGAACGGCTACGCGGACACGATGGTCTGGTACTTCAACGTCTTCATCCAGAGCTTCAAGAACCTCAACTTCGGGTACGGGGCGACCCTCGCGTACGCGCTCTTCCTCGTGATTCTCGGGCTCACCGTCCTCTACTTCCGGCTCTTTCCGCTCCGGCTGGAGCACGAGCGATGACACGCGGGCGCCTCCGCTGGCGGCCGGTGCTGCCGCGGGTCGGCCTCTACGGGCTCGTCGGCCTCTTCCTCGCGTACATCCTGCTGCCGGTCGCCTGGATGATTCTCTCCTCGCTCCTCGTCGAGACGGACTTCATCAAGCTCTCCTCGGATCTCACCCTTCCCCGCCGGCTCCAGCTCGGCTACTACCAGGCGCTCCTCCTGCCGTGGCGGACGACTCAGATCGAGTACGGGGTCACGGCGGAGTACGGGTACTTCCTCCTCGAGGCGCTCTGGAACACCACGGTGGTGGCCACGTGCGTGGCGTTCGGCGCCCTGCTCCTCGGGTCGCTGGCCGCGTACGCGTTCGCGCGGCTCCGATTTCCGGGCCGCGTCGCGCTCGTGCGGGCCTACATCGCGGTCCAGATGATCCCCGGCCTCGCCATCCTCATTCCGCTCTTCATCATGATCCGGCGCTGGAACCTGGTGGACACCTATCCCGGGTACATCTTGCCGCTCATCGCATTCTTCACGCCGTTCGTCTCGTGGATGATGCTGGGGTTCATCCAGAGCATCCCGAAGGATCTGGAGGACGCGGCCCTGGTCGACGGCTGCTCCGCCCTGGGCGTGCTCGCCCGCATCGTGTTGCCCCTCTCGGTTCAGGGGCTCGTCGCCTCCCTGGTCTGGGGCTTCCTCTCGGCGTGGGGGGAGCTGATGTTCGCCCTGGTGCTCACCGGAACGCGGATCAAGCCGGTGTCGGTCGTGGTCTCCCTCGGCGTCGGGGAGATCCAGGCCCGGTGGGGCTTCATGTCCGCCCAGGCAGTGGTGACGCTGCTCGTGCCGTTGTTGCTGGCGCTGATCTTCCAGCGCTACCTCGTGAAGGGGCTCACGGCCGGCGCGATAACCGGGTAGGCCGGCCCCGGGCCTCGTCCCAGACGGCAGCAATGCCAGAACACAGGAGGTCGGGTATGGGCTTCGGATTGACGCGACGATCGTTCCTCAAGACGGCGGCCGCGGGCGCGCTGGCCGCCGGCGGCCTGGGGGAGCCCCGCACGGTCGCGGGCCAGGCCAAACCGGGCAAGCTGAACGTGCTCCAGGAAGACTTCGAGCCGCTCTCCTCGTGGGTGGCCAAGCGGTTCCAGCAGAAACACGGGATCGAAGTGGCCTTCACGACCACGGAGTTCACCCCCAACTACGAGAAGCAGATCGCCGACATGATCAGCGGGTCGGCCACGTCGCTCTACGACGTGGTGGTCTGGTCGGATCCCTTCACCGGGGTGTTCGCGCCGAAGGGGTACTACGAGCCCCTCGACGCGTACCTGGCCAGGAGCACGGCCCTCAAGCTGGACGACATCAAGGGCCCGTGGGTCCCGGCCGCCACGTGGAAGGGCAAGCTCTACGGGCTGCCGTTCCACAACCTCGACATGCAGCTCTTCTACCGGAAGGATCTGATCCCGCAGGCCCCCCGCACGTACCAGGAGATCCTCGAGTGGGCGAAGAAGGTCAGCCGGTCGCCGCAGTTCTACGGCTTCACCGGCGACTGGGACGACGACAACTTCTGGTACAACTTCCGCCGGCGGCTGTTCGCCGCGGGCGGCCGCATGTGGGACAGGGAGGGCAACCCCGCCTTCCAGGGCGACGCCGGGGTCCGGGCGCTCCAGTGGTTCCGGGACATGTGGGGCGCCGGCGTGGTCTTCCCCGAGACGCTGCGGACGTTCAGCGGCGGGGTGAACAACAAGGTCATGGCCGCCGGGAAGGCCGCGATGTCCTTCAACTGGTCGTGGGCCAACCTCACCTTCGAGGACCCGAAGCTCTCCGTCATCTCGGGGAAGTACGGCATGGCCCTCAACCCCGCGGACGCCGACGACCCAGAAAAGAAATACAGCTGCGCGGCGCCGGTCGCCGAGGGCCTCGGGTCGATCCCGGTGAGGAGCGCCAACAAGGAGTGGGGCTGGAAGTTCATCGAGGAGTACCTCTCGCGGGACGCCCAGCTCTTCTGCGTCAAGGAGCTCGGGCTGACGCCGGTGCGCCACGACGTCTTCAACGATCCCGAGACCACGAAGTGGCCGATCTTCGCGTTGAACAGGGAGCAGCTCGACAGGTACCCGTCGGACGAGATCCACTCGCTCTCCCCGTACGGGGTGGACTTCGTCGTGATCCGGGCCTTCTCGGAGCATTTCCACAGCGCGATCCAGGGCAAGGTGCCGGTCAAGGATGCCCTGAATCGGGCTGCCGACGTGGTGGCGAAGGCGATCGCGCGCGCCAAGCGTCGGGCATAGGTCAGGACCGCTGGATCGCCGCGGCCACGCGGCGGCGGGAGGGAAGACGATGAGACGGGTATGGATGGCGGCGGTACTGGGCGTGCTCGCCGTGGGGCTCTTCGGCGTGGGTCGGCCCGCGAGCTCTGAGCCCACGAAGTACTGCGGCGCGCGCATCGAAGAGGCCGAGGACACCGTCAAGGAGATCGAGACGGCCCTGAGCCGGATCACGGACGCCCAGGACAAGAACGAGATCCAGGCGTGGGTGACTCAGGCGAAGAGCCACATTGTGTCGGCGAAGGGCGCGGCGCAGGAAGAGGACTGCGTTCTGCAGGTCGAGCTGGCGAAGACGTTGACCCAGGACGCGCTGTACCTCGCCGCGCAGACCAAGTAGCGGGATCGGGCGTTCGCAGCGAGCGGGGCTCCTCCGGCCCTCCGCCGGAGGAGCCCGACCCCACCCAGGCGCGCCGCGCGCGCGATGCCCGAAGAACCGCAGCGGCGCGGCGGCCCGGCGGCCCCCCGCGCCAGCGTGATCGGCGGGTCAGGCTCGGCCGGCGCCGCTGGTGCCGTTCCAACTAACCGGAGCGAATCGGGAGACGACCGCAGGTGCGGGGCCAA
>CAZDYT010000124.1:0-9007 GCA_964509395.1 uncultured bacterium | reverse complement strand
GCGCTCGTGCACAGCAACGTCGGGCTCATGGACGCCACCATGGCGATCTTCAACGCGTGGTGCGACCGCGTGCCGATCCTCGTCCTCGGCGCCACCGGACCCGTGGACGCCGTCCGGCGCCGGCCGTGGATCGACTGGATTCACACGGCGCAGGATCAGGGGGCGCTGGTGCGCCACTACACCAAGTGGGATGCCCAGCCGGCCTCGATCCCGGCGGCCCTCGAGGCGCTGCTCCGCGCCCACCTGCTGGCGCGCACGGCACCCCGCGGTCCCGTCTACGTCTGTCTGGACGCGACGCTCCAGGAAGCTGAGCTCGACGGCCCGGTCACGATGCCGGACCCCGCGCGCTTTCAGCCCGGTCCTTCGCCGCAGGCCGGGCCCGAGGCCCTGGAGGCCGCGACCCGAGCCCTCGCGCGCGCCCGGCGGCCGCTCATCCTCGCCGGCCGGGTCTCACGGCGCGAGGAGGACTGGACCCGCCGGGTCGCGCTGGCCGAGGCCCTCGGCGCCCGCGTGCTGACCGACCTCAAGGTGGGCGCCGCGTTCCCGACGACGCACCCGCTCCACGCCTCCAGCCCGGCGTACTTCTTGCCCGAGGATGCGCGGGCCCTCGCCCGCGAGGCCGACGTGATTCTCAGCCTCGACTGGCTCGACCTCGCCGGGGCGTTCCGGCAAGTCTGGGGCGACGGGCGGATATCCCCCACGGTCCTTCACTGCTCCGTCGACCCCTACGTCCACGGCGGGTGGAGCATGGATCACCAGGGGCTGCCGCCGGTCGATCTCTCGATCCTCGCCGAGCCGGACACCGTGGTGCCGGGGCTGCTCGCGCGGCTCGCTCGGCGGCGCGGCTCGGCGGCGCCCCGGCGCGCGGCGCGCGAGCGTCCCGCCCGCGGGCCGCGGCGCCCCGGCAGCTCCGGCCCCATCGGGATGCGTGACCTCGCGCGCTGCCTCGCCGAAGCCGCCGGCGACCGGCCGATGGGCCTGATCCGGCTGCCGAACGGCTGGCCCGGCGACGTCTGCGTCTTCCGCGGGCCGCTGGACTACCTCGGCACCGAGGGCGGCGCCGGCCTCGGCGCCGGGCCGGGCATGGCCGTGGGGGCCGCCCTGGCGCTGCGCGGCAGCGGGCGCCTGCCCGTCGCCGTCCTCGGGGACGGGGACTACCTGATGGGCGTGACCGCCCTCTGGACGGCCGCGCACTACCGCATTCCGCTGCTCGTCATCGTCGCGAACAACCGCTCCTACCGTAACGACGAGCTGCACCAGGAGCGCGTGGCCCGCCAGCGCGGCCGGCCCGTCGCCAACAAGTGGATCGGCCAGCGGATCGACGACCCGGCCGTGGACCTCGGCGCGATGGCCCGCGCCCAGGGGCTCGAAGCCGACGGCCCGATCGCGGACCTCGCCGAGCTCCCCAAGGCCCTGGCCCGCGCGGTGGCCGCCGTGGAGCGCGGCGAGCCGTGGGTGATCGATGTGGTGGTGAGGCCGGCGGACGAGGGCCGCCTGCTGGTGACTGCGCGGGGCCGTTGACCCCGGACGCAACCGGGGTCTCTTGCCCATCCGGGGTCCGCGCTGGCGACGGCAAGACGCCGGAGCCCACGGAAACCGCGAGGGAGAGGGGTCCCCCGACACCAGCCGACCGCAGGACGGCCTTCGGCGCACGGTTCGACATCGACACCTCCGCACGGGGCCCGTGTGTCTTCCCGGGGCCGGATCGTCCCCGTGCGCGTCGCCTCAGCCCGACGCGTCGTCGCGTCTCGGCCGCACGCCGGATCGCCGATTCGGTCAACATACGCCGGTCGGCGCCAGACCCTTATCAGCACGATCGAGCCTTGCCGTCTGCGGGTCGGAGACCCATAATGCGAGGGTCCACACCGTTCCGACGGGAGGTCGCCATGCGCCGTGCCCTCCTCGCGTTCGCCGTCGTCGCCCTGGGCGTGCTCCCGCGCGCCGCGCGGGCCGAGATCGCCGTCCAGGCCTACGCCCTGCCGGCCGGCGGCGGCTATCCGCACGACGTCGCCGTCGGTGCCGACGGCATCGCGTGGTACACGGCCCAGCGCAGCGGGCAACTCGGCCGACTGGACCCCGCGACCGGCAAGGTCGATCTCATCCCGCTCGGCGCGGGGGCCGCTCCGCACGGCGTGATCATCGGGCCGGACGGCGCGCCGTGGATCACCGAAGGCGGCACCAGCGCGATCGTCCGCGTCGACCCGCAGACCCGCGCGGTGAAACGCTGGCCGCTGCCCGAAGCGCGTGGCTACGTGAACCTCAACACCTTGAGCTTCGACAAGCGCGGCCGCATCTGGTTCACCGGCCAGAGCGGCGTCTACGGCCGGCTCGATCCGAAGACCGGCGAGATGCAGGTCTGGGACGCGCCGCGCGGCCGCGGTCCCTACGGCATCACGACGACGCCGGACGGCGCCGTCTATTACGCCTCGCTCGCCGGCAGCTACATCGCGCGCGTCGACCTCGACACCGGCGCCGCCACGATCATCGAGCCGCCGACCAGGGACCAAGGCGCGCGGCGCGTGTGGGCGGACTCTCAGGGCCGGATCTGGGTCAGCGAGTGGAACGCCGGCAACGTCAGCCGCTTCGACCCCCGGACCGGGACCTGGCGGACCTGGAAGCTGCCCGGCGCGCGGCCGCGCGCCTACGCCGTCTATGTCGACGACAAGGACACGGTGTGGCTGAGCGATTGGGGCGCCAACGCCATCGTCCGCTTCGACCCCGAGACGGAGAAGTTCGAGACCTTTCCGAGCGACCGCCGCGGCGCCAACGTCCGCCAGATCCTCGGGCGGCCGGGCGAAGTCTGGGCGCCGGAGTCCGGGGCCGACCGGCTCGTCGCCTATCGCCGGAAGTGACCGGACGGGCGGCGTGGGTCCTCGGGAACCCGTAGGCCTTCGACCGTGACCCGCCTCGCGATCCTCGACGACTACCAGGGCGTAGCCCTCCGCATGGCCGACTGGGGCAGCCTCCCCGCGGACGTCGAGGTGGTGGTGTTCCGGGATCACCTGGCCGACCTCGGCGCGGTCGCCGCGCGGCTGGCCGACTTCGACGTCGTCATGGCCATGCGGGAGCGGACGTCGTTCCCGCGGACGCTCCTCACGCGCCTGCCCCGGCTCCGGCTCCTCGTCACCGCCGGGATGCGCAACGCGGCCATTGATCTCCGGGCAGCGACCGAGCGCGGCATCCTCGTCTGCGGCACGGCGGGTCTGCCGTACCCGACCGCCGAGCTCGCGTGGGGGTTGATCCTGTCGCTGGTCCGGCGCATCCCCTTCGAGGACCGGGCGACGCGGGACGGCCGCTGGCAGGAGACCGTCGGGCTCGGGCTCAACGGCAAGACCCTCGGGGTGCTCGGCCTCGGCACGCTCGGCTCGCGGGTGGCCCGGGTGGGGCGCGCGTTCGAGATGCAGGTGCTCGCGTGGAGCCAGAACCTCACCGCCGAGCGCGCCGCCGAAGCGGGCGCCACCCTGGTCGGCCGCGACGAGCTGCTGGCGCGGTCGGACGTGGTCACCATCCATCTCGTCCTGAGCGAGCGCACCCGCGGGCTGATCGGCGCGCGCGAGCTCGCCCTGATGAAGCCGAGCGCGTACCTCGTCAATACCTCCCGCGGTCCCATCGTGGACGAGGCCGCCCTCGTCCGCGCCCTTCAGGACGGCACCATCGCCGGCGCCGGGGTCGACGTGTTCGACGAGGAGCCGCTGCCGCCCGATCACCCGCTCCGCCGGCTCCCCGGCACGGTGATCACGCCGCACCTGGGATACGTGACCGAGGAGACCTACCGGATCTTCTACGGACAGGCCCTCGAGGACATCGCGGCGTACCTGCGCGGCGCGCCGATCCGGGTGCTCCGCCCGTAGGCGTCGTCCCCGGGGGAGGCATGGCTCGGGTATGAGGCTCTTGTTCGTCGGCGCCGGGGCCATCGGAAGCTATCTCGGCGCGTTCCTCGCGCGCGCGAGGCACGACGTGACGCTCGTCGATCCCTGGGCCGACCAGATCGAGGCCGTCCGCCGGCGCGGCCTCTCGGTCACGGGGCCGCACGAGCCGTTCGAGGCGCGGCCGGCGGCCGTCCATCTCCACGAGGCGGCCCGCCTGCCGCGCGACTTCGACATCGCCTTCGTGGCCCTGAAGGCCTACGACACCGCGTGGGCCACGCAGCTCGCCCTGCGACACCTGGCGCCCGATGGCTACGTCGTGTCGGCGCAGAACTGCTGGCCCGACCCGGTGGTGGCGGCCGTCGCCGGCGCCTCGCGCGCCGTGGGGCTGGTCATGTCCCGGATCGGCGTCGCCGTGTGGGCCCCCGGCCAGGTGGAGCGCGGCGTGGAGAAAGGGCAGGGTCAGGGGCACGACGTCTTTCGCGCCGGCGAGCACGACGGCGGCCTCACCCCGCGCGTCCGCGAGCTGGTGCGGATGCTCTCGGTGATCGACGGCGCCCGGGCCACCGACAATCTCTGGGGCGAGCGCTGGGCCAAGCTGTGCCAGAACGCGATGAGCAACCCGGTCCAGGCCATGGCCGGGCTCGACTCTCTGGAGGTCGCCGGGAGCGAGGCGGGCCGGACCCTCATGATCCACCTCGCCGCGGAATCCGTGCGCGTGGGGCTGGCGCTCGGCTACCGCGTGCCCGGGTTCTCGGGCGCCGCCGCCGCGCGGTGGGCCGCCGCCGACCGGCGGGAGCCGGCCGAGGCGCTCGACCGGATGCTGACGCCGACCTCCGCGCGCGGTCGCCGGTGGCGCGCGTCCATGGCGCAGGACGTCGCCAAGGGCCGTCCCACGGAGATCGACCACATGAACGGCCACGTGGTGGCCGAGGGGCGGAAGACGGGCGTGCCCACGCCGGTCTCGGCGGTCGTGGTAGAGGTCGTGCGCGAGGTGGAGGCGGGCACGCGCGAGCCCCGGCCGCAGAACATCGAGCGAGCGCTGCGGTGCGCGGGCCTGTGAGTCCCGATCGACCCAGCGGGAAGAAAGGAGCGGACGAGATGGCCCGGCTGAGGACTCTTGCGAACGACGCGGCTGGGGCTCGCGGCCAGGACGTCGCCCCATGACGCCCACGATCGGCTTCCTGCATCCCGGCGAGATGGGCAGCGCGGTGGCGGCCGCGGCCCGCGCGGGCGGGGCGCGCGTCCTGTGGGCCTCCGACGGGCGCAGCGCCGCGACCCGCCGGCGCGCCGAGGGCGCCGGCCTCCACGATGTCGGGACGCTCTCGGCCCTCGTGCGCCAGAGCGAGGTGGTCCTGTCGGTCTGCCCCCCGCACGCCGCCACCGACGTGGCGCGGGCGGTGGCGGCTCACCACTTCGCCGGCATCTACGTGGACGCGAACGCGGTCTCGCCCGGGACCGCCCGCGCCATCGGCGTCATCGTCGAGCGAGCCGGGGCCGCGTTCGTGGACGGCGGCATCGTGGGACCGCCGCCGGAGGGCCACGGAACGTCGCGGCTCTACCTGTCCGGCCAGGAGGCGGCGCGCGTGGCTGCGCCCTTCGCGCGTGGCCCCCTCGAGGCCATCGTGCTGGACGGACCGCCGGGCGCCGCCTCGGCCCTCAAGATGGCGTACGCCGCCTGGACCAAAGGCACCGCCGCGCTTCTCATGGCCCTCCGGGCCCTCGCCGTCTCCGAGCGGGTCGATGACGCACTGGTCCGCGAGTGGGGGCGCTCCCTGCCCGATCTCCCCGCACGGTCGGAGGCCGCCGTCCGAGGGAACGCGCGCAAGGCGTGGCGCTTCGTGAGCGAGATGGAGGAGATCGCCGCGACCTTCGCCGCCGCGGGGCTTCCCGACGGCTTTCATCGCGCAGCCGGCGAGATCTATGCCCGTCTGGCGTCGTACAAGGACGCGCCGCAGCCGCCGGCCCTCGCCGAAGTGGCCGACGCGCTCGCGAGCAAGGGCCGCCGCTGAGCCGTACGCGCCGCGACAGAGCCGGGGACCCTCCGCGCCGGTGATCCCGACGGCGGGCGGACCGTCCCGCCGGGTCAGCGACCCCGGACACGACCCGGGTGTCCTGCCCGTCCGGGGTCTGCTAAGGTAGGGCTCGAGGAGGCGATGGCCATGAGCGAGATGACGGTGATCGCGGAGGCGGAAGCCCGCGGGCGCACGGACCTCTGGCCCTTCTGGCGACGGGCCTACGCGCAAGGCGACCCGCTCCCCAAGCTCGCCTGTCAGGTGAGTCGCCCGAGCTACCGCTTCGACGAGGGCGATCCGCTCCCCGAGGAGTACAAGGGGCTCCTCCTCAGGATGCTGCGCCACGAGGGGGAGCGCGCGGGGAACAAGAGCTTCCTGGGCCTGATGGGGACGTGCCTCGAGATCGCCGAGACGCTCTTCGCCACGCCGGAGGCCAAGCTGATCAAGGCGGAGTACGTGGCGGAGGAGCTGAAGCACGCCATCATGTTCCACCGACTGGCGGTCGGCCTTGATCGCAGCTTCGCGCTCCAGGATGTTCCCTACACCCACTACACCTTCCACCTGCCGCGGGAGACATGGGCCGACGACGCGTACTTCCACTTCTTCGTCGACCTGAACGGGGCTTTCCACGCGCGCGACTGGCGGGAGTCGAGCTACGTCCCGCTCGGCAAGATGGCGGCGACCGTGGAGCGGGACGAGCTGGGGCACTCGGAGATGGGCTACTACTTCCTCACCCAGATCGTGAGCGATCGGAAGGGGAAGACGCTCGCCCAGCACCTCCTCCCGAAGTGGTACCCGGCGGCGCTCGACATGTTCGGCCGCTCCGACTCCCCGAACGTGCCGAAGTTCATCCACTGGGGGCTCAAGAGCGTGGGGAACGCCGAGATCCGGCAGGTCTACAGACAGTACGTGGACCGGAAGCTCCAGGCGCTCGGCCTCGACGTCCCGGACGAGCGGAAAAACCGACGCTTCCTCTAGATCACCCGGAGGGGGGCTTCGCCCCCCTTCCGGACCTCCCCCGCGGAGGGGTTGCGCCGGCGAAGCCGGCGCCCGGAGCGGAACACCTTGAGGCGTCAGATTATTTGCCGTCAGGGTTAAAGGATGGACCTCCGCTACTTCGAGCTGCACGACCTCCTCTGTGAGGCGATGATCGCGCTCGAAGCGGGAGACTACCCAGCGGCCGCCGCCCGGGTTCGCAAGGCCCTGGCGTGGGCGGAGGCCGACTGGCTCGCGACCCCCTCGCGCCTGTCCGGTGCCGGCCCGCGCCGTCCCGCCGGCTCCGGGCAATCCGACCACGCCGCCGACGAGGAGGAGTAGGAGGAGGAGCGTCTCTCGCGTCATGGCCGATCTCGCCACCCCGGGAACGCCTCCGTGACGCTCGACGGGACCGTCGGCTGGCCTCCCGAGTTTGTCCGCCGATACCGCGAGCGCGGTTACTGGGCCGATATCCCGCTCGGCGGCGCCTTCGACCGGTCGGTCGCGCGTCACGCCGATCGGGAGGCGGTGGTGGACGGCGTGCGGCGGCTCACCTACCGGGAGCTGGGGCGGCGCGTGGACCGGCTCGCCCTCCACCTCGCCGAGCGCGGCATCGCCGGCGGCGCGCGGGTCGTCTTCCAGCTCCCCAACGTCTGGGAGTTCGTCGCGGCCTACTTCGCCTGCCTGAAGGTCGGCGCCATCCCGCTCGCGTGCCTCCCGGCGCACCGCCACGCCGAGATGGAGTACCTCGCGCGCTTCACCGAGGCGGCGGCCTGGCTCATCCCGTCCGAGTTCCGGAGATTCGACTACGTGGCGATGGCCGAGGAGCTGCGGCAGCGCCTGCCCGCCCTCCGCGAGGTCTTCGTGGTCGGGGAGCGCGCGGGACGCGGGATGACGCGGCTCGGCGATCTCCTCGACGACCCGATCGAGACGAGGGCTCCCCTGGGCACGCTCGCCGAGCTTCAACCCGACGTGGACGCCCCGGCCGTCTTTCAGCTCTCCGGGGGGACGACCGGGCTGCCCAAGGTGATTCCGCGGACGCACAACGACTACCTCTACAACTCGCTCGCCTCCGCCGCCGTCTCGAGCCTGGACCGGGAGAGCGTCCTCCTCGTCACGGTCCCCATCGCCCACAACTTCCCGCTGGCCTGCCCCGGGATCCAGGGGGCCCTCCTCCTGGGAGCCAAGGTCGTCCTGGCCCCCGCGCCGGATGCCGACACGGTCTTCCCGCTGATCGAGCGCGAGCGCGTCACGTGGATCCCCGCGGTCCCGGCCATGGTCATTACCTGGCTCAACGACCCCCGCCTTGGGCGCACCGACCTCTCGTCGGTCCGGACGCTGGCGGTCGGCGGCTCCCGCCTCAACCCCGAGCCGGCCCGGCGCGTGCTGGCCGCGATGGGGCCGGTCCTCACGCAGGTCTTCGGGATGGCCGAGGGACTCCTCTGCTTCACGCGGAAGGGCGATCCCGACGAGGTGGTCGTCGAGACGCAGGGGCGCCCCGTCTCCCCCGACGACGAGATCCGGATCGTGGACGACGCGGGCCGCGATGTCCCGGAGGGCGAAGTCGGGGAGCTCATCTGCCGCGGGCCCTACACGATCCGGGGGTACTACCGCGCCGAGGAGCACAACCGCGTCGCGTTCACCCCCGACGGGTTCTACCGGACCGGGGACATGGTCCGCCGCCACCGGAGCGGGAACCTGGCGATCGAGGGCCGAAAGAAGGACCTGATCAACCGCGGGGGCGAGAAGGTCAGCGCCGAGGAGGTCGAGAACCTGATCCTCGCCCACCCGGCCGTGCTCAACGCCGCGGTCGTCGCGATGCCCGATCCGGTCCTCGGCGAGCGGGCGTGCGCCTATGTGGTGCTGCGCGCCGGCGCCGGCTTGACGCTTCCCGAGCTCACGCGGTTCCTGGAGGACAAGCGCATCGCCAGGTTCAAGCTTCCCGAGCGGCTCGAGGTCGTCGAGCGCTTTCCGACGACGGCGGTCGGCAAGATCTCCAAGAAAGAGCTCCGGGACGACATCCACCAGAAACTCCGCGCGGAGGGCGCGGCCGTCTCATGAGCGACATCGTAAACGAGATCCGCACCGCCTACGCGCGCTTCGCCATCCAGGCCGCGAGCCCGGTCCCCTACGGGCCGTACTATCGCCTCC
>CAZDYT010000123.1:0-9033 GCA_964509395.1 uncultured bacterium | reverse complement strand
CCACGCCTTTCCCTGGCCGGCGACCCTCGCGGCCGCCGATCTGGGCGTGCTCCGGCGGATGCAGTTCTCGACGCGCAAGGCCGAGTACCTCGTCGGCCTCGCTCGGGTGGTGGCGGACGGCCGGCTCGACCTCGCCGCGCTCGCCGAAGCGCCCGACGACGAGGTGATCGCCCGGCTCACCGCGGTGCGGGGCCTCGGGCGCTGGACGGCTGAGTGGTTCCTCGCGCGGGGCCTCGGCCGCGCCGATGTCTGTCCGGCCGAGGATCTGGGCGTCCGCCGCGCCGTGGAGGCGCTCTGCTACCGGGGGCGCTCCTGCGACGCGGCGCGCGTGCGCCGGCGCGCGCGTGCCTGGCGTCCGTACCGGAGCCTCGCCATCCACTACCTGCTGACGGGCTTGCGCCTGGCTCGCGCGGCGGCGGCCTGAGATGACGTCACCCGGGCGTTCGTCCCCCGGCGGCCAGGAGTCGCGCGGGACGCGGACGGTGGGGATGCCGGGCGAGCGACGCCGCGTGCCCCGGGGCGCCGTCATCTTCGGCGTCATGCTCGGCCTCTTCCTCGGCGCGATGGAATCCACGGCCGTGGCGACGGCGATGCCGACCGTCATCGCGAGCCTCGGTGGCCTCGCGATCTACTCCTGGGTCTTCTCGGGCTACATCCTCGCCGCGACCATCTCGATGCCGCTCTGGGGGAAAGCCGCCGACCTCTACGGCCGCCGCGCAGCGTACCTCACGGGCGTCGGCATCTTCCTGGGCGGCTCGATCCTCTCGGGCTTCGCGACGTCGATGGCGATGCTGATCGGCTTCCGCACGCTCCAGGGGCTCGGGGGCGGCGCCCTGATCCCACTCGGCTACACCATCATCGCCGACCTCTACGGACTCGAGCGGCGGGCGAAGATGCAGGGCTACTTCTCCGCGACCTGGGGGATCGCCTCGATCGTGGGGCCTCTCATCGGGGGGTTCCTGACCGATCAGCTGTCGTGGCGCTGGGTGTTCTTCGTCAATGTGCCCTTCGGCCTGCTCGCGGCCCTGATCCTCGGCTGGGCGCTGGCGGGGCTCGGCCGGTCGGCGGCCACCGTCGCGGTGGACGTCCGGGGGGTCGCGCTCCTGACGGCGGGCATGGCCGCCCTGCTCGGGGCGCTGGTGGAGGGGGGGCGAAGCGGCAGCTTCGGCCTCGGGCACGTTGCGCTCTTCGTGGTTGCCGCCGCGTTCCTCACCGCCTTCGTGCTGTGGGAGCGCCGCGCGCCCGAGCCGCTCCTGCCGCTCCGGCTCTTCGCCAACCGCATGTTCCGCGCCGCCGCCGTCTCCGGCTTTCTCGCGGGGATGGCGATGTTCGGGACGATCTCGTTCATCCCGCTCTTCGTGCAGGGCGTCCTCGGGGGCACGGCCACCGAGGCCGGCACGGCGCTGACGCCCTTCGTCCTCGGCTGGGTCACGCTCTCCGTCATCTCCGCGCGGCTCCTCCTGAAGGTGGGATACCGCTGGCCGGTGCTCTCGGGGATGATCTGCCTCGCCGTCGCGTTCCTCCTCATGAGCCACATGGGCCTGGGCACCTCGCGCTCGGCGACGGGACGGAACATGCTGCTTGCCGGCATGGGCATGGGGCTGATCATGGTGCCGCTGCTCATCGCCGTGCAGAACGCCGTACCCAAGCGCGACCTGGGGGCCGCCACCTCCGGGACGACCTTCTTCCGCTCGATCGGGGGGGCCGTGGGGGTGGCCCTGATGGGGGCCGTCCTCTCCCACCAGCTGGCGAGCCAGCTCGTGCGCCTGGGCGGGGCGGCGGACCCCGTGTCGGGGCCCCAGCTCCAGGCGCTGATCGCGCACCCCGACGCGGTCGTCCATCCGGCGCTGCGGCTCACGCTGCCCCCGGGGGTACTCGCGGCGTTCAGCCAGGCGCTCGCCAACGCCCTGCACGCCGTGTTCCTCGTCGGCTTCGCGATCGCGTGCCTCGCGCTGGTGTCCGCCTTCCTCGTGCCCGCGGGGCGAGCACAGGACCTCGCGCTCGAGGAGCATCGGGTGCCCGGGTCGACGTCCTGACCGACCCCATCCCACGGAGGAGCCCCATGGGCCGTCCCGCTCGCGCCGCCGACCTCAAGGTCAAGCAGGAGATCCTGATCCCCGCGCGGACCGGCACCGGCTTCCGCCTCGGCGCCGGCGAGCTCGTCCAGGTGCTCGACGTCTCCGGCCAGCAGTGCGCGGACTTCTTCGCCTTCAGCGCCACCGACCCGCGCGAGCACCTCTCGGCCGAGCACACGCGGGTGGCGGTGGACCAACTCTTCCCTCAGGTAGGCCAGTCGTTCTTCTCGAACCTGCGGCGCCCGATGCTTCAGTTCGAGGAGGACCGCTCGCCCGGGGTCCACGACATGCTCTTCGCCGCGTGCGACCCCGCGCGGTATGCCCACTACGGGGTGCCGAGCCACGCCTCCTGCGCCGAGAACCTCCGGACCGCGCTCCGCACGCTCGAGGTCGAGCTCTGCCACGTCCCGCAGCCGGTCAACTTCTTCATGAACGTGGCCGTGCGCCTGGACGGGCGGTGCGAGTTCGGGCCGCCCCCGACGAACCCGGGCGACTTCGTCCTGCTGAAGGCGTTCCTGGACTGCCTGGTCGTGATCTCGGCCTGCCCGCAGGAGTGGAACCCGGCGGCGAATTACCACCCGTCGGATCTGCTCGCGCGCGTGCTGGTCGCGTAGCCGCCGTGCCGATCCCCGTCGCATCTCTTCGCCCTCGGTCGTCGGCGCGCCTCCCGGCGCCCGCCCGCCTTCGGCGGGTACCTGCCGGCGTCCTCGATCTGCTCGGGGCTCGGCTCGGCGGGGCGGGGTAGGGGTCGGGCCGTGGCGTTCGTCAAGGCGGTCACCGACGTGGAGATGCGGCGCGAGAAGGAGAAGGCCCGGCGCCTGCGGGCCGGTGCCTGGTGGAAGCGGCGGCTCGCGAGGGGCCGCTGCGGCTACTGCGGCCGGCCGACGCCGCCACGGGAGCTCACCATGGACCATCGCGTCCCGCTCGTCCGCGGGGGGCGTTCGACCAAGTCGAACCTCGTGCCGGCGTGCAAGGCGTGCAACAACGCCAAGACACATCGGCTGCCGATCGAGTGGGAGGCGTATCTGGCCGGGTTTCCCGCCGCTGACGAGAGCGCGACCAAGGGCGCGGACCGGCGAGTCTCGCAGACGGACGTGGCAAAACAAAAACATTGGACAGCGCCCCCAGCCGGGTCGTAGGATTGAGGGCAAATCGGCCGGGGTCACACAGCCCCTGGGCGTTCCGATCCTGGCAGTGGAGCCGGGCGGAGCGGGCCGAGCCCCGGGCCGGCAGTCGGCGGCCGGTTCGCGGTGGCGGGATCGTGGGCCCGCGTGGTGCGTGCGCCGAGAAAGGAGGTGGTCCAGCCGTGAGTACAACCCCGGTGATCTGTGAGGTGGTGACCTCCTAGGTCGCGCGCACCCGGTTCGATCTGAGGGTGGCCCGCCTGGGAGGAACCCAGGCACCACCGGCCCCGAGGGTCCTGCAGAGTCACCTGTTAGGGCGGCCCGAGCCTCCCCCGGGTGAGGACGGCCGCAGCAGCCCTCGGGGCTCTTCTTTTCGCCCCCTCATCTCATCTCACCAAGTCATCTCACGAGCCGACCGAAGACACGGAGCTCAGGAAGGGCGACCGCCTCACGATCCTCGTGCCCTCGGCCCATGCCGATGGGCTGGCCGACGTCGTCGGCCGGGGTCGGGCCGAGGCGGCCCACCGGGACGTGGCGCCCGCCCCGCCCTCCGAACGGCCCGCCGGCGACCCCGATCGCTGAGCGCCCGCCCGGGCCGGCCGCCCGTTATGCCGCTTCCGGCGGGGGTTCCCGTCGTCGCCGCTTCGACACCGGCCGGTCGTGCCCGGGCGGCGAGCGGCGCGCCGGGTCAATTCAGCATGCCGATCAGGCGGTGGAGCTCGGCGCGGGCGGGCTGGTAGGCCGGCTCGATGGTGAGCGCGTGCTTGAGCTCCGCGATCGCGTCCTGGATCTTGCCTTGCCTCGTGTACACACGGGCGAGGTTGACGTGCGGGTAATGGCGCGGCTCGTAGCGTTTGGCGGCCATGGCCTTCCGGAGCCAGGGGATCGCGTCCTCGGGCCGGCCGAGCTTGATCAAGTAGGAGCCGATGTCGTTGTAGGGGTTCCCGAAGTCAGGATCGATCTGAATGGCGCACTCGCACTCCCGGATGGCGGTCGCGTAGTCGCCCTTGAAGCTGTGGGTCCAGCCGAGGAACGTGTGGGCCTCGGCGGTCGGCACCGCCTCGATGGACTTCCCGTAGAGGGCGATGGCCTCGTCGAGGTCTCCCCGCATCTGAGCCTCGTACGCCTTCGAGAAGTACCGCTCGGCCAGCTCCCGCGCGCTCGGCTCGTCCATCGTGTCTCAAGGGTCGGGGGGCTGGCTGCCCGCCTTGTCCAGCCGCCGGAGGAAGACCTCGATCTCCTTCTTCGTCTGGAGATCGCCCGTCCGCGTCGCCACCTCGACGCCCTTCGCGTACGCGGCGCGGGCCTCCGCCAGCCGACCGGCGTGCGCCAGCGCGCGGCCGAGGCCCCGGTGCGCCGCCGAGTAGTCCGGCTTCAGCCGGATCGCTTCCCGGTATTCGCGCACGGCATCCTCCGCCCGGCCCGCCTCCAGGTAGGCACCGGCCAGGCCGAAGCGCACCACCGGATCGTCGGGCATCAGCTGGACCACTTCCTCGAACTCGGCGATCCGGTCTCGATCCGTCACGACGGCGCGCTCCCTCCAGAGCATTGTCCGGGGTCCACCCCCTGTCAAGCGGCCAGTCGGCGGATCTTCGCGGGGGACCGCGGCCGGCTTGCGGGGCGGGTCATTTTGCCATAGTGTCAAGTCGTGGGCATGACGATCACGGAGAAGATCCTGGCAGCCCACGCGGGCCGCGCCGCCGTCGAGCCGGGGGAGTTCATCGTCGCCAGGGTGGACGTGGTGATGGGGAACGACGGGTCGACCGCGGGGGCCCTTCCGGTCTGGCGTCAGATCGGTGCGCCGCGCGTGTTTGACGCCGCACGGGTGGTCATCGTCTTCGACCATTTCGTCCCGACCAAGGACATCGAGGCGGCCAACCTGCTGGCGCCGGTCCGGCAGTGGGTCCGGGCGCAGGGCATCCGGCACTTCTTCGACGAGGGGCGGACCGGCATTGCGCACACGATCCTGCCCGAGCAGGGCCTCGTGGTCGCCGGCGACGTGATGGTCGGGGGCGACTCCCACTCGTGCACGAACGGGGCGCTCGGCGCGTTTGCCGCGGGGGTCGGTTCGACCGATCTCGCCTCGGTGCTGGCGCTCGGCGAGGTCTGGCTCAAGGTGCCGGCCTCGCAGAAGTTCGTCTACCGCGGGACGCCGAGGCGCTGGGTGATGGGGAAAGACCTGATCCTCGCCACCATCGGCCGGATCGGCATCGACGGCGCCCTCTACCAGGCGATGGAGTTTACCGGCCCGACGCTCGCCGGCCTCTCGATGTCCGAACGCCTGACCATCTGTAACATGGCGATCGAGGCCGGGGCCAAGTCGGGCATCATCGCGCCCGACGAGGTGACGCTCGCCTACGCGCGCGGTCGCGCGCAGCGCCCGGGGCGGCTCTTCGCCTCCGATCGGGACGCGCGCTACGCGGCCGTCCACGAGTTCGACGTCACGACCCTCCACCCCCAGGTGGCGAGGCCTTTCTCCCCCGACAACGTCGTTCCGGTGGACGAGGTCGTCGGCACGCCGCTCGACCAGGTCTTCCTGGGATCCTGCACGAACGGCAAGCTCGAGGACCTCCGGATCGCCGCCGAGGTGCTCCGCGGGAAGAAGGTCCACCCCCTGACGCGCATGATCGTCATCCCGGCGAGCCAGTGGATCTACACCCAGGCGCTCCGGGAGGGGCTCCTCGAGGTGTTCGCCGAGGCCGGCGCGGCCATTTCGACGCCGACCTGCGGCGCCTGCTTCGGCGGCCACATGGGGATCCTGGGGGCCAACGAAGTGTGTCTCTCCACCACGAACCGGAACTTCGTCGGCCGGATGGGACATCCCACGGCCAAGGTCTACCTCGCCAACCCGGCCGTCGCGGCGGCCAGCGCGGTCAAGGGGACCATCGCGACCCCCGAGGAGGTGTCAGCCGGCCGGTGACGGATCTGATCGTCGGCCGCGTCTGGACCTTCGGCGACGACGTCAACACGGACGTCATCACCCCGGGAAAGTACCTCACGATCCGGGAGCCCGAGAAGCTCGCCCCCCACATCATGGAGGGGATCGATCCGGAGTTCACCCGGAAGGCGAAGCCCGGGGATCTGATCGTCGCCGGCAAGAACTTCGGCTGCGGCTCCTCACGGGAGACAGCGCCGGCGGCCATCAAGGCGTTCGGGATCGGCTCCGTCATCGCGGTCTCGTTCGCGCGCATCTTCCTCCGGAACGCGGTGAACATCGCCCTTCCCATCCTCGAGTGCCCGGCGGCGGCGCAGGCCATCCGCGAGGGGGACGAGGTCGCGGTGGACGTGGCGGCGGGGCGGATCACGGACCGCACGACCGGGGTGACGTTCGAGGCCGCGCCGTTTCCCCCGTTCATGCGGGAGCTCATGGCGGCGGGCGGTCTCGTGCCGTACACGCGCCGGCGTCTCGGCCTGGGCTGATCTCCCCGTCCCTACGGTCGTTTTTGTTCGCCGGGCGCCTCCCTGGAGATCCGCCGGCGGGAGCCTAAGCTGGAGCCAGCATAGGCGTTTTGCGCCGTGCGCAACGCTTGTTTGGTCGCGAAGGCGTGTGTTATCTTGAGCTTGCACGGTCCCCGATCAGGCTCTTTCCACTTAGCCCGCGGGAGGGTGGGTTCGATGTTGTTTAACGCCATTGCGGGGCTCTTCTCGAACGACATGGCGATCGACCTCGGGACCGCCAACACCCTCGTGTACGTCAAGGGCGAGGGCATCGTCCTCAACGAGCCGTCGATCGTCGCGATTCACCAGGCCGACAACACGGTCCTGGCCGTCGGCAGGGAAGCCAAGGCGATGCTCGGGCGGACGCCGGGGAACATCGTCGCCATCCGGCCGCTGAAAGACGGCGTGATCGCGGACTTCGACGTCACCGAGAAGATGCTCGGCTACTTCATCCGGCGGGTTCACAAGCGCCGCGCCCTGGTCCGCCCGCGGATCGTCATCGGCGTGCCGTCCGGCATCACGCAGGTCGAGAAGCGGGCGGTCCGCGACTCGGCCATGCAGGCGGGCGCCCGCGAGGTCTACCTGATCGAGGAGCCCATGGCCGCCGCCATCGGGGCGGGCATGCCGATCACCGAGCCTGGCGGGAACATGATCGTGGACATCGGCGGCGGCACGACGGAGGTGGCCGTCATCTCCCTGTCGGGGATCGTCTACTCCCGGTCCGTGCGGATCGCCGGCGACGAGATGGATGAGGCGATCGTGCAGTACATCCGCAAGAACTACAACCTCCTCGTCGGGGAGCGCCGGGCGGAGGAGATCAAGATCCGGCTGGGCTCCGCGTACCCGATGGGCGGCGAGCGCAGGACCATCGAGGTCAAGGGCCGGGACCTGATCGACGGGATCCCGAAGACGATCGTGATCGGGGACGACGAGATCCGCGAGTCCCTCCGCGAGCCGGTCATGACGATCGTGGACGCGGTGCGGACCGCCCTCGAGCGGACGCCGCCCGAGCTGGCGGCCGACATCGTGGACAAGGGCATCGTCCTGACGGGCGGCGGGGCGCTCCTCAAGGGGCTCGATCTCCTGCTCCGTCAGGAGACGAATCTGCCGATCACCGTCGCCGACGACCCGCTTTCCTGTGTCGCGCTGGGGACGGGCAAAGTGCTGGACGAGCTTGATCTGCTGAAGAAGGTCGCGATCCCGACCTGAGCCCGGGGGAGCTCGGCATGCTGGAGTTCTGGATCCGCTACCGGAAGTACACGCGCCTCCTGCTCGTCCTCCTGGCCTCCGTCGCGCTCCTGCTCACCCACGCGCAGACCCGTCGCGAAGGGCGATGGCTGGCCGAAGGCATCGCCGCGGTCACCGCGCCCATTCAGGCGGCCTTCGCCCGCGTGCACCGCGGAGCGACAGGCCTCTGGACCACCTACCTCGAGTGGAAGGCGTTGCGCGCGGATGCCGAGCGGCTGCGCGCCGAGGTCGCCGCGCTGCGGCTGCGCCAGCTCCGCCAGGACGAGCTGGAGGCCGAGAACGTCCGCTTCCGGGCGCTCCTCGCGCTGCGCGAGCGGCTCCCCATCCAGACCATCGGGGCCGAGGTGGTGGCGCGTGAGTGGAACGGCTTTACGCGCGCGTTGACGGTCAACCGGGGGCGCGCCGATGGGCTCGAGCGGCTGGGGCCGGTCATCGTCATCAGCGGTGTGGTCGGTCGCGTGATGGAACTCCGCCGCGGCTCGGCGGTCATCCAGCTCTTGACCGATCCGGCCTCGAGCATCGGGGGCGTCGTCCATCGCACCCGCGCCCAGGGGCTCGTCGAGGGCGTCGCCGGCGGCCGGATGCGGCTGAAGCTTCCCGCCCGGGAGGAGGGGGTCGCCGTCGGGGACCTGGTCTTCACCTCCGGCATCGGGGGCGTCTTTCCCAAGGGGCTCCCCCTCGGGCGCGTCACGCGGGTCCACCCGGCGACGGGTCTGTTCCGCATCGCGGAGGTCGAGCCCGCCGTCGACCTGGCGACCGTGGAAGAAGTCCTCGTCCTGCCGCGGGGGGCGCCGGGGGACCTTGGCGGCGCCTTCTTCCCCGGAGCCTAGAGGCCGTGCGCCTTCCCCTCTACTTCCTCGCGATCGGCGGGGGGACGCTCGTCCAGAGCACGGTGGTGCCGGTGCTCGGGATCGGGGGGGTGGTCCCGGACCTCCCCGTCGTCCTCGTGGTCCTGCTCGCGCTCCGTCGCGGCCCGGAGGTCGGCTGCGTCATGGGCTTCGCGCTAGGCCTCGCCCAGGACGCGATCGTGGGCGGGCCGCTCGGCCTGCAGGCCTTGTCGAAGGCGGTGGTCGGGTTCATCGCCGGCGAGCTGCCCCGGTGGTGCTGGGTGGCGAATCCGGTCGTGCCGATCACCGTCGCGATCCTGG